>CP144769.1:118480-239864 GCA_036689235.1 Candidatus Stammera capleta
AGCATTAATTTTTAAAAAAAAATTAAAGAAAAAAAAATTATCAATAAATAGTTATATAACATATATATCAAGATCAAGAAAACAATTTATTAATATTAAACATCATAGTTTTAAAAAAAATATAAATTATATTAAAAAAAAAATAAATTTTAAAATTATAATTAATAATTCAATTAATAAAATAAAATATAATATTATTTTATTTAATTATTTTTTATTTAAAATAAATAATTATTTATATTAAATCATTAAATATTAAAATATTAATATAAAAAATAATATAATATTAAATAAAATATTAAAATTATAAACAATATAATTTATAAATACTAAATGAATTATTTAATATATAAATTTTAAAAATTATATATTAAAATAATTCAAATTAGTATAATATTATTTTTTTTTTTTTTAATTAATAAAATAATAATTAAAAATTAATTATAAACAAATATTTTATAAAGGAACTACATTAGTAGCTGAAGGACCTTTAGATCCATCAGTTATTTCAAATTCAACAGATTGACCTTCAGTTAAAGTTTTAAAACCACTACTTTGAATAGCAGAAAAATGTACAAAAACATCTTTATCACTATTTTCAGGAGTAATAAATCCAAAACCTTTAGATTCATTAAACCATTTTACATTACCTTTTACTCTTTTTGACATTAACATTACCTTTTAATAAATAAAAATATAATCTAAGTAAATATTAACATAAATAAAAAATATTTTAAACAAAATTTTAATTAAATATAAATATATTAAATATTATATAAATAATTATAATGAGCAAAAGCTAAAACTAAAGCATCAGTAATATTTAAATTATATATTTTATTTATATTTAATTTTTTACATATAAATTTACCTATATTTTTTTTACTAATATTTCCATTATATACAATATTTTTTCTAATTTTTTTAATATTATATTCAAAAAAATTTATTTTATTTAATAAAGCAATAGATATAACTATTCCAGATAATTTACTAAGTTTAATTAAAACATCAAAATTTTTAAAATAAAAAAATTTTTCAATAACTAAATAATTAGGTTGATAATTTATACAAATTTTAAATATATTTGTACATATATCATTTAATCTATCATTAAAATTAATAAAATTACTATTTATACATCCACTATTAAAATATTTAATTTTATTATTTAAAATATCTAAAATACCATATCCAGTACAATATGTACCTAAATCAATACCAATAATTCTCTTCATAAATTTTTATAATATTTTAATTAGGAGAACCAGTTAATAAACATAAACCTGAAGTAGTTTTAGGAAAAGCAATAACATCTTTAATACTTTTAGAATTAGATAATAACATTATAATTCTATCTAAACCTAAAGCTATTCCTAAATGAGGAGGAGTACCATATTTTAATGAATTTAAAAAAAAATTATATTCTTTTTTAATATTTAAAATATTAAATATTTCTTTTTGAATTTTATAATCATGTATTCTTTTTGAACCACTTCCTAATTCATATCCATTAATTACTAAATCATATGAATTAGCAAATAATAAACTATAATTATTCATATTTTTTAAATTATATAAATTAATATTTAATGGCATAGTAAATGGATGGTGATAAGGTATAATATTTTTCATATTATCATAAGAAAACATAGGAAAATTTTTTATTCATATAGGATAAAAATGTTTTTTATTAAATAAATTAAAAAATTTACAATAATAATTTCTTAATTCTAATAAAATATTAAAAGAAAAATTTTTTTTTAATAAAATTATCGAAATAAAAGTATTTACAGTTATATTTAAATAACTAACAATATTTTTAATAAAATTAAAATCTATATTTAGATTACCAAAAATTTTATATTTATAAATATTATTTTTTTTAAAATAAATATATATACAAAAATAACTGTATATATTTTTATTATTTAAATAATTTAATAATAAATTTATTTTTAATAAATTATAAACATTATTAATTATAATAGTTTTTATATTTTTTATATTTAAATTTTTAAATAAATTTTTTAATAAAAATAAAGAAAAATCTAAATTATATTTTACAGGATTACGTAAATCAGGTTTATCTGTACCATAAATATTAATACAACTTAAATAATCAATTATTTTAAAACATTTATTCATTTTATAATTTTTAAATTTTAATCAAATATCATATATTAAATTATTTATTAAAATATATAATTTATTAAAATTTACAAAAGACATTTCTATATCTATTTGAGTAAATTCAGGCTGTCTATTAGAACGTAAATCTTCATCTCTAAAACATTTAACAATTTGATAATATTTATCTATTCCAGAAATCATTAATAATTGTTTAAATATTTGAGGAGATTGAGGTAAAGAATAAAATTTATTTTTATAAACTCTATTAATTACCTTATATGTATTAGCTCCATCAGAAAAAGATTTTGATAAAAAAGGAGTTTCAACTTCTATAAAGTTATTTTTAATAAAATAATCATTAATAAAAAATTTAATATTAGATCTTAACTTAATTATATTTAACATATCATTTCTTCTTAAATCTAAATAACGATATTTTAATCTAATATTTTCATTATTATTAATATTATTAATATCTAAAGGTAAAGAAGAAGAATAATTAAATATATTAATATAATAAGCTAATACTTCTATATCATTAGTTTTTCTTTTATTTTTTATTAAACCAAATACTTGAATACAAGATTCATTATTTAATAATAAAATATCATTTCATAAATGAGTGATATTTTTTTTACATAAAATTTGTATAAAACCACTAATATCTCTAAATTTTATAAAAATTATATCCTTCAAAATTCTTATATTATTTACTCAACCAAATAAATTTACTTCTTCATTAAAATTTTTAATTTTTAAATAACTACAATAATTACGCATAATAAATTACTCAATTTATTAAAAATTTAAAATATATTTATTTATTATTATAATAAAAATTATATAAATAATAAATAAATTAAATAATATAATATATATATATGAATATAAAAAATATAATAATAAATAAAATAAACTATATTTTAAAAAAAAATAATATATTTAAAAAATATAATTATAATATTAAAAATAATTATAAATATAGTGATTATCAAATTTATGGTTTTATAAATATATGTAAAAAAGAAAAAATAAATATAAATAAAATAATAAATATTTTTATAAAAAATATTAAAAAATATAAAATATTTAAAAAAATTAATATAATTAAACCAGGAATAATTAATATATATTTAAAAAAAAAAGAAATACAAAAAATAATAAATAAAAAATCAAAAATTAAAAATCTAGGAATAAAAAATAAAAATAAAGAAAAAATTATTATAGATTATTCATCACCAAATATTTCAAAAGAAATGCATATAGGACATTTAAGATCAACAATATTAGGAGATTATTTATGTAATATATCAAAATTATTAGGAAATAAAATAATAAAAATAAATCATATAGGAGATTGAGGAACCAATTTTGGAATGATAATAACTTTAATTAAAAAAAAAAAAATAAATATAAATAAATTAAATATAAAAAAAATAGAAAAAATATATAAAAAATCTCAATATATGTTTAAAAAAAATAAAAAATTCGCAAATAAAAGTAGATTAAATACATTTAAATTACAAAATAATAATAAAAAAAATATTAAAATATGAAAAAAAATAACTAATATAAGTATATTAGAAAATCAAAAAATATATAAAAAATTGGATATAAAATTATATAAAAAAAATATTTTTGGTGAAAGTTATTATAAAAATAAATTAAATTATATAGTAAAAGATTTAATAAAAAAAAAAATAGCACTAAAAGATAAAAAAACAATTATTATAAAAAATAAAAAAAATAATTTTAATATAATAATTAAAAAAAAAGACGGATCATATTTGTATAGTACAATAGATTTAGCATGTATAAAATATAGATATAAAAAATATAAAATAGATAAAATTATATATTTAACAGATATAAGACAAAAAGAATATATGAAAAATATATTTTTAATTGCTAAAAAAGCAAAATATATACCAAAAAAAATAAAATTAATACACTATTATTTTGGTAATATTTTAAATAAATATAAAATACCATTTAAAACAAAAAAAGGAAAAAATATAAAATTAAAAAAAATAATAAAAATAACTATTAAATATATAAAAAAAATAATAAAAAAAAAATATAAAAATAAATATAATAAACAAAAAATATATAGAATATCAAGAAAAATATCTATATCAGCTATAAAATATATGGATTTATCAAAAAAAAGAACAAAAAATTATATATTTAATATAAAAAAAATATTATCATTAAAAAATAATACAGGTCCATATATACAATATTCATATATTAGAATAATATCTTTATTAAATAAAAATAATACAAATATAACTAAATGTATAAAAAATAATAAATTTTATATATCTAATAAATTAGAATATAATATATCAAAAGAAATATTAAATTTTGAAGATATAATTAAAGAATCATATAAAAATGGAACAACTCATAAAATATGTAAATATATATATAATATATGTATATATTTTTCTAGAATATATGAATTAGAAAATATAACTAATATTAAAAATATAAAATATAAAAAAAGTAAATTAAAATTAATATCAATAATAGGAAAAATAATAAAAATAACTTTAAATTTATTAGGTATACCTATACTAAAAATAATGTAATTAATTAATTATTTTTTGTCCAATAGTAAAACGAAATTTATTATTATAATCTTTATAAGAAAATATATTAAAATAACCTTTAAAATTAAAAAAAAAAATTACAACATCAAGTTGACTAAAACAATGTTCAATAATTAATCATCCATAATTATATAAATAATCATAAGAATTTAATATTATATATATAATATCTTTTAAACCATTATTATTTGATATTAAACTAATATAAGACTCGAATTTAATATTATCATTATATTTATTTAAATAAGGTGGATTACTAATTATAATATGAAATAAATTTTTATTTTTTTTTAAATAGGAAAATCAATTACTTTTTTTAAAAAATACATTATTTGTATTTAATTTTAAAGAATTATATTTAGCTAAATTAATACATAATTTATTTATATCTAGACCTAATATATAAATATTTGAAAAATATTTTGAAATAGAAATAGCTATTACTCCTGATCCTGTACCTAAATCAAGTATTTTATTAAAATTATTAATTTTAATTAAATAAATAATAAATTCAACCATAATTTCACTATCTTGTCTAGGTATAAAAATATCAAAATATATTTTATATTTAAAAGATAAAAAATAAAATTTATTAATTATATAATATATAGGTTCCCCTTTTAATCTTCTATATAATAATGAATTTAAAAATACTAATTTTATATAATTTAATTTAAATATTTTACTATTAATAATTATTCATGAAATACTTTTTTTTAATATATATTTTAATAAAATATAACATTCATTTATTATATCATTATTATAATATGAATAAAATAATTTTACTTTTTCCAACCATTGATTAATATACATTATGTTATATATTATAATAATTTTTAATTAAATGGTCTATTAATAAATTTAAATTTCCATTTAATATATCATTTAAACAATATAAAGTTAAATTTATACGATGATCAGTTACTCTATTTTGAGTAAAATTATATGTACGATTTCTATCTCATCTTAAACCACTTCCTAATAATTTTTTTTTATCATTATATTTTTTTTTATGTCTTTTATTTAATTCTAAATTATGAATTCTAGCCTTTAAAACCTCTAAAGCTCTAGATTTATTTTTATGTTGAGATCTTTCTTGTTGACATTCTACAACTATTCCTGTATGTAAATGAGTTATTCTAACAGCAGAATTTGTAGTATTTACATGTTGTCCACCAGCACCAGAAGATCTAAAAGTATCTATTTTTATATCATCATTACTAATTATAGGTAAATTTTTAGAAGGTATATCTGGTATAACAGCTACTATACATGTTGAAGTATGAACACGACCTTGAGATTCAGTTTTTGGAATTCTTTGAACTCTATGACCTCCTGATTCAAATTTTAAATTACCATAAACATTATTACCTATTATTTTAAATAATATTTCTTTATAACCATTTAAAGAATTTCCTTGAATATTTATTAATTTTACTTTTCACTTCATTAATTCTGTATATTTTATATACATTTTAAATAAATCTAATGCAAATAATGAAGCTTCATTTCCACCAGTTCCAGAATGAATTTCTAAATAAACATTTAATTTATCTTTTTTATCTTTATTTAAAAAATTAAAATATTTTTTTAATTTATTATAATAATAATTAATTAATTTTTTTAATTTAAATATTTCATTTTTAACTAAAATATTTAATTCTTTATCATTAATTAATAATTTTACATCTTTTAATTCCTTTGAATATTTAGTAAAATAATTAAAATAATTTTTAATTTTACATAATTTTTTATATTTATATATTAAAGATAAATTTTTTTTATTACTATAATCAAAATTTTTATTATTTAATATATTATTTATCTTGTTTATTTTTTTTTCAACATATAAAATATTAAAATTAAATTTATTAATCATAAAACTCCAAAATAATAATTTATTTATAATTATAATTTAATTATAAATATATAATATATAATTAAGTAAAAATATATAATATTAAAATAAAATGTGTATAAAAATAATAATAGGAATCGGAAATTATAATAAAAAACTATTCTATACAAGACATAATGTAGGAATATGATTTATTAATAAAATTATAAATAATAAATTTAAAAAATATATTAAATTTAATAAAATATATAAAATAAAATTTAATAAAAAAAAAATATATTTATATGTACCAAAATCTTATATTAATAATATAGGAATACATATCTTAAATATAAAAAAAAAAATTAATATTAAAAATAAAAATATATTAATTATTAATGATGAAATAAATTTAAAACCAGGAAAAACAAAAATAAGATTTAATATAAATAAAAATAATACTCATAATGGAATAAAAGATATAATAAAACATATAAATAATAAAAAATTTTATAATTTAAGAATAGGCATAGGAAAACCAAAAGATAAAAAAAAATTAAAATATTTTGTTTTAGAAAAACCTTTAAAAAAAGAAAAAAAATTAATATATAAATCAATAAATAAATCTATAAAATATATAAAATTATTATTTTTATCAAAAAATAAAAATTTTAGATATATACAAAATTTAATAAATTCTTAATTTATTATAAATATGTTATATATATATAAATAATGAACAAAGTAAATAATATAAATAAAATAAAAATAAAATATTCAAAACAACCAAAAGATATAATAATAAAAAAAAATATAAAATTAAATGTAATAGGAAGAGTAATATTAAAAAGATTAATGGGAATAAATAATTTTTTTAATATACAAGATATAGAAGGAGAAATACAAATATTAATTAATAAAAATAAAATAGAAAAAAAATTAATTAAAAAAATAAAAAAAATAAAAATAGGAGATATCATATTAATAAATGGTTTTTTATATAAAACAAATACTAATGAACTAACAATTAAATCTAATTATTTTAAAATACTAACAAAAAATAAAAAATTATTACCTGATAAATTCCATAAATTAAAAAATAAAAAAAAAAAAAATATACAAAGATATTTAGATCTTATAATCAATTCAAAAACAAGAAAAACATTTTTATTAAGAATTAAAATAATAAATATAATAAGAAAATACTTAAATAAAAAAAATTTTTTAGAAGTAGAAACTCCTATGTTACATAACATTCCAGGAGGAGCTTCAGCAAAACCTTTTATTACCTATCATAATAAATTAAATAAAAATATATATTTAAGAATAGCTCCTGAATTATATTTAAAAAAATTAATAATAGGAGGATTTACAAAAATATTTGAATTAAATAGAAATTTTAGAAATGAAGGATTATCATATAAACATAATCCAGAATTTACTATGATAGAAATATATAAATCATATTCATCATATAAATATATGATGAATTTAATACAAAAATTAATTTATTATATAATAAAAAATATTTATAAAAATAAAAGTATTTTAATATATCAAAAAAAAAATATAAACTTTAATATTCCATATAAAATAATAAATATTAAAAAATCAATATATAAATATTCAAAATTATTTAAAAAATTAGATGATTTAAATAATGAAAAAAAAATAAAAAAAATAGCAAAAAAAATAAATATAAATTTTAATAAAAAAACTCCTTTAGGTAAAATAATAAATAAAATATTTGAAATAACTACAGAAAAAAAATTAATTCAACCTACTTTTATTACAGAATATCCAATAGATATATCTCCATTAGCTAAAAAAAATAAAAAAAATAAAAAAATAGCAGATAGATTTGAATTATTTATAGGAGGTTATGAAATTGCAAATGGATTTACAGAATTAAATAATTATAAAGATCAAAAAAAAATATTTAAAAAACAAATTAATAAAAATAAAAAATTTTATGATAAAGAGTATATAAATGCTTTAAAATATGGATTACCAAAAACAAGTGGAATAGGAATAGGTATAGACAGACTAGTAATGTTATTAACTAATAGTAATTCAATAAAAGATGTTATTTTATTTCCAACATTAAATAAAAAATAAATTATAAAAAAATATTGTACTTAATTATAAATAAATATATATATATGAAAATAAAATGCGGAATAATAGGTTTACCAAATATAGGTAAATCAACATTATTTAATATATTAACTAATAGTAATGTTAAAAATGAAAATTATCCATTTTGTACTATAAAATCAAATAATAAAAATATTAAAATATATAATAAAAAATTACATAAAATATCAAAAATAACAAAAAGTAAAAAAATAACTTTTCCAAAAATTGAATATATAGATATAGCTGGATTAATAAAAGGAGCATATAAAGGATTAGGATTAGGTAATAAATTTTTAGAAGATATTAAAAAAACAAAAATATTATTACATGTAATTAGAATATTTAATAATAAAAATATAATAAATACAAATAAAAATATTAATCCTATAAGAGATATTAAAATAATAAATAAAGAAATAAAAAAATCAGATATCAAACAATTAATTAAAATTAAAAATAAATCTAAGAATATTAATGATAATAAAATAATTGATAAATATATATATAATATAAAAAAAAATAAAAAAATTATTTTAAATAAAAATAATAAATATTTTTTTAAAAAAATAAATCTATTAACATTTAAAAAACATATATATATATTAAATATAAATAATAATAATAATAATAATAAAATAATAAAAAAAACTAAAAAATATATAATAAAAAAAAAAAATAATAAAAATATTTTTATAATAAATATAAAAAAAATTTATAAAAAAAAAAAAAAATATTATTTAAAAATAAATAAAAAAATATTTAAAAATATAATAAAATTATTAAATTTAATATCTTTTTATACTACAAATAAAAAAGAAACAAAACAATATTTATTAAAAAAAAATAATAACATATTAAATGCATCAAAAAAAATACATAATGATTTTTATAAAAAATTTATAAAAGCAAAAATTATAAATTATAAAAATTTTATAAAATATAAAAAAATAAATATATTAAAAAATAAAGGTAAAATTAAAATAAAAGGTAAAAAATATCAAATTAGAAATAATGATATTATTTATATAATATTAAAAAAATAAATTAATAATAATATTAAAATAATAAATTAATAATACAATAATAATAAAATTATAAATAATTTTAATAAAATTTTAAAATTAAAAAAAAAAATATAATATTTTATTTTTTTTTTAATGATATATAATCAATAATTTTATATAAAATATATTAGGTATTAATAAATTATAATAAATAAAATATAATGAATATATTAAAATATATAAAAAATCAATTATTTTGAGAAATATTAAAATTAATATTATTAATAATAGAAATAAATTTATCAAAAATTAAAAATAAATTAATAAAAATATTAATTTTTATAATACTTAATATAATTAAATTATCTATAATATATTTAGATACATATAGTAAATATAAAAAAAGTTTAAAAATAATAAAAAATATAAATAAATATTTATTTAAAATATTTAAAATAATTACATATTAAAATATTCATTACATAAAAATAATTTAATATAAATAAATATATATATTAAAAATTTAAATATAATAATTAAATTTTAAATTTAATATAATAAAATTAATAAAATATAATTTAAATTTATATATTTATATATAAATATATAAAATATTATAAAAAATAATAATAAATTTTTGTATGAAAAAAATAATAAAATTAAAAAAAAAAAAAAATAATATTAAAATAGATAAAGAATTAAAAAAATCTTATTTAGATTATGCAACATCAGTAATTATAGGAAGAGCATTACCTGAAATTAGAGATGGATTAAAACCTGTACATAGACGTATATTATATGCAATGTATATATTAAAAAATTATTCTAATAAACAATATAAAAAATCTGCAAGAATAGTAGGTGATGTAATAGGAAAATATCATCCACATGGAGATAATGCTGTTTATGATTCTATAGTAAGAATGGCTCAAAATTTTTCATTAAGATATCCTTTAATAGATGGACAAGGAAATTTTGGTTCAATAGATGGAGATTCAGCGGCTGCTATGAGATATACAGAAATAAGAATGTCTAAAATATCTCAAGAATTTTTAAAAGATATAAAATATGATACAATAAATTTTGTTAAAAATTATGATGAAACACAAAAAATTCCTGAAATATTACCAACTAAAATTCCAAATATATTAATAAATGGTTCAACAGGAATAGCAGTAGGTATGGCTACAAATATACCTCCACATAATATTAATGAAATAATTAATGCATTAATAGCATATTTAAAAAATAATAAAATAAAAATAAAAGAAATAATGAATTATGTAAAAGGTCCTGATTTTCCTACAGGAGGTATAATTGAAAATTCAAAAGAAATATATAAAGCATATAAAACTGGAAAAGGTACAATAAAAATAAAATCAAAAATAGAAAAAGAAAATGATAAAAAAAATAAAAAAAAATATATAATTATAAAAGAATTACCATATCAAATAAATAAATCAAAAATAATAAATAAAATAATTCAATTAAAAAAAGAAAAAAAAATTGAAGGTATATATAATATAACAGATGAATCTAATAAAGATGGAATGAGAATTGTAATAGAAACAAAAAAAAATATAAAAAGAGAAATAATAATAAATAAATTGTTTTATTTAACTAATTTAAAAACATCATATGGAATAAATATTATAGCATTAAATAATGGAAAACCAAAAATATTAAATTTAAAAAATATATTTAAAATATTTATAAAATATAGAAAAAAAATAATTATAAAAAAAACTATTTTTAAATTAAAAAAAAATAAATTAAAATTTCATATATATGAAGGTTTAATAATAACATTATCAAATATAAATAAAATATTATATATAATAAAAAAATGTAATAATAAAAAAGAAATAAAAAAAAAAATATTAAATATAAAATTTAAAATTAAAAAATATAAAAAAATAAATATAAAAAAAAAAATATATAATTTAAGTAAATTACAAATAAATTCAATATTAAATTTAAGTTTAATAAAATTAACAAAAATAGAACAAAATAAAATAAAAAATAAATATTTAAAAATTAAAAAAAAAATAAATAAATTTAAAAAAATATTAAAAAACAAAATAATATTAAATAATATAATAAAAAAAGAATTAAAAAATATAAAAAAAAAATTTGGAGATAATAGATTAACTAAAATAAAACATAAAGAAACTAAAATAAATATTAAAAATTTAATAAAAAAAGAAAATATAATAATAATTTTAACAAGATTAAATTATATAAGTTATATAAAATTAAAAATTTTTGAAACTCAAAATAAAGGTGGAAAAGGTAAAAATATTATAAAAATAAAAAATAATAATTATATAAAAAATATATTAATAACTAATATATATAAAAAAATATTTTTATTTTCAAATAAAGGTAGATATTTTATAATAAATTCTTATAATATTCCATATGAAAAAATATATAAACAAGGAAAACCAATAATAAATTTAATAAAAATTAAAAAAGAAGAAAAAATTACATTTTTATTAAAATTTAAAGATAAATATAAAAATAATTATAAATATTTAATATTAATAACAAAATATGGAATTATAAAAAAAATTAAAATAAATAAATTAAATATAAAAAAAAATAAAATATTAAATATAATAAATTTAAAAAAAAATGATAAAATAGTAAGTGTTAATTATATAAAAAAAAATCAACAAATAATGTTATTTACAAAATTTGGAAAAGCAATAAGATTTTTAGAAAATAATGTAAGAGAAACTAATCAAAATTCATCAGGAGTAAAAGGTATAAAATTAAAAAATAAAGATTATATTATTTCTTCTATAGTAATAGATAATAAAGATAAAGAAATTATAATAATAACAAAAAATGGTTATGGAAAAAGAATATTTTTATCTAATTTTGCACAAAAATCTAGAGCAACTAAAGGTATAATAGCAATAAAAGTAAATAAAAAAAATGGATATGTAGTAAAAGTAATTAAAATAAAAAAAAATGATGAAATAATAATAGTAACAAACAAAGGTATATTTATTCGTATTAAAATAAATAAAATAAATATCCTAAAAAGAAATACTCAAGGTATAATTTTAATACGTATAAATAATTTAAATAAAGAAAAAGTTATAGATTTACAAAAAATAATAAAATAATTTATAATAATTATATATTATATTATAATAATATTTGACAATGAATTATAAATCATAATTACTATATCACCAATTTTAACATATTTATTAGATATTAATAATTTTTTTCCAATTTTATAAAAATCATATATAGAATTAATGGAATTAATTATTATTGATATAATTCCTCTATATAATATTAATTGTTTATAAATTAAATTATTTTTAGTTAAAACTAAAATTAAAGAATTAAAAAAATATTTTTTAATAAATTTTACATATTCAATTTTATCTGTAAAAATTAAAATAAAAGGAAAATTTAATTTATTACAAATATTAATAATATTTTTTTTATATATAATTTTATTTTTTAAAAAATTAATTTTTTTTTTATATAAAAAATTATTATTAATTTCATTTTTATTATCAGTATAACAACATATATTATACATAGTTTTTACTGATTCAATAGGATATTTACCTTTTGCAGTTTCTCCAGACAACATAACAGCATCAGTTCCATCTAATATTGCATTAGTTATATCTCCTGCTTCAGCTCTAGTAGGTCTAGGATTTAAAATCATAGATTCTAACATTTGAGTAGCAGTAATAACTATTTTATTATAAAAATTACATTTTTTAATAATCATTTTTTGAACAAAAATTACATCTTCTATAGGTATTTCTACACCTAAATCCCCTCTAGCTACCATAATTCCATCAGAAATATTTAATATATCATCAAAATTTTTTAAACCTTCTTTATTTTCAATTTTAGATATTATTTGGATATTATTACCTTTATTTTTATTTAAGAATTTTCTAATTTCTAATACATCAGAACTTTTTCTAATAAAAGATGCAGCAATAAAATCAATTTTATTTTCACAAGCAAAAATTAAATCTTTTTTATCTTTATTAGATAAAACAGGTAAATTAATTGAAATATTAGGTAAATTTATTCCTTTATTTTCACCTAAATAACCATCATTTTGTACTTTACAAACTAATTTATAATTATCTTTATCAATTACAACCATACTAATTAAACCATCATCAATTAATATATTATCTCCTATATTTAAATCAGATACAAAATTTTTATATGATACTCCTACAATTTTATTATTTCCTATAATATTTTTATCATATGTAAAATAAAATATTTGATTTTTTCTTAAATATATTTCTTTTGAATCTTTTAATTTTAAAGTACGTATTTCAGGACCTTTTGTATCTAAAATAATAGATATATTTTTTTTAGTTTTTTTACATGCATTTTTTAAATTTTTAATATGTTCTTTATGAATATCATGATTTCCATGAGAAAAATTTAATCTTATAATATCTATTCCAATATTTAATAAATTAATTAATATATCTTTATTATTAATACTAGGACCCATAGTACAAATTATTTTAGTTTTTTTCATAATTATTTATTAAATTAAAATTTATATTAATATATAAATGCGTTCTAGTGGAATTGAACCACTGACTTCCATCACGTCAAAATGGCACTCTACCTCTGAGTTAAGAACGCAATTAATTATTGTATATTATAATATATCATATATTTATAATAATATTTTTAAAATAAATAAAATAATATTATAATAATTACAATACAAAAATAAAAAATAAAAAATTAATGAAAAATAATATAATAAAAGAATTAAAATTAAGAAATTTAATAATAAAAATTTCAAATAAAAAAGAAATTAAAAAATATATAAAAGATAAAAAAATAAGTATATATTGTGGATTTGATGCAAATAATAATAGTTTACATATAGGACATTTAATTCCATTATTAACTCTAAAAAGATTTCAAAATAATGGATATAAAATAATAATTTTAATAGGAGAATTTACATCATTAATAGGAGATCCAAGTTTTAAAAATAAAGAAAGAAAAAAAAATAGTATTAATAAAATATTAAAATTTAGTAAAAAAATAATTAAACAAATAAAAAATATAATACCTAATGTAATAATAAAGAGAAATAATAAATGATTTAAAAATATGAAAATAGATTATTTTCTTAAAAAAATATGTAATAATTTTATTGTACATAAAATATTAAATAAAAAATCAATAAAAAAAAGAAATTTTTCAAAAAAAAATAAAATTAATTTTAAAGAATTAAGTTATCCTATATTACAAAGTTATGATTTTTTATATTTATTTAATAAAAAAAATACAAAAATTCAAATTGGAGGATCTGATCAATGAGGAAATATAGTATCAGGAATAAATTTAATTAAAAAAAAAAATAAAAAAAAATCTTTTGGAATAACATTACCTTTAATAATAAAAAAAAATGGTAAAAAATATAGTAAATCAGAAAAAAATACGATTTGATTAAATAAAAATAAAACAACACCATATGAATTTTATCAATTTTGATTAAATATAGAAGATAATAAAGTAATAGATTATATTAAACAAATTACATTTATAAAATATAAAAATATAAAATATATAATAAAAAATAAAAATATTAAAGAATTAAAAAAAATTCTTGCAGAAGAAGTTACAAAAATAGTTCATGGTAAAAAAAATATAAAAAAAATTAATTTTATAACTAATTTTTATTTTAAAAAAAATATAAATATAACAATAAAAAAATTAAATAAATTATTTCAATTTAAAATACCAAAAATAAAATTAAAAAAAACAGATAATAAATTAAAAAATATATTAATATATCTTAAAATAGTTAATACAAAATCAAAATCTAATAAATTAATATATTATTCTTCTATTAAAATAAATAATAAAATTATAAATGATACAAATTATATAATTAAAAAAGAAGATAAATATTTTAATAAATTTACTATATTAAAAAAAGGAAAAAAAAATTTTTTTTTAATAAAATGAATAAAATAAAAATATTTTAATAATTTATATAAAAATATTATTATTATAATATAATAAATATTATATATATAAATATATATATATAATATTTATTTTAAAAATTAAAATTTTATCGTATTTTTATATTTACAATTAGATCCTAAATATTCTTCTATTCTTATTAATCTATTATATTTACATATTCTTTCAGATCTACTCATAGAACCAGTTTTTATTTGATTTGAAGAAGTTCCTACAGCTAAATCAGCAATTGTTGTATCTTCAGTTTCTCCAGATCTATGAGATATAATAACAAAATAATTATTTTTTTTAGCTAATTTAATTACTTTTAAAGTTTCTGTTAATGTACCAATTTGGTTAGGTTTAATTAATATAGAATTAGCAACTTTAAATCTAATACCTTTTTTTAATAAATTAATATTAGTAGTAAATAAATCATCACCAATTACTTGAATACTTTTATTTAATATACTACTTAAATAAATATAACCATCTCAATCTAATTCACTTAAAGGATCTTCTATTGATAAAATAGAATATTTTTTAATTAAATTATTTAAAAAATCAGTAATTTCATAAAAATTATATTTTTTATTTTCTAATAAATAAAATTTATCAACTTTATTATAATATTTAGAAGAAGCACAATCTAAAGCTAAAAAAATATCTTTACCTAATATATAACCAGATTTTTCAATAGAATCTTTAATAAAAATTAAAGCTTCTTCATTACAAGATAAATCAGGAGCATAACCACCTTCATCTCCAACTAATATTTTCTTATTATTAGATTTTAATATTTTTGATAAATTATGAAAAATTTCTGAACAAATTCTTATTGCATGTCTAAAACTTTTAGCCTTAACAGGTTGTATCATAAATTCTTGAATATCAATATTATTATCAGCATGACAACCACCATTAATTATATTTACCATAGGAATAGGTAAAATAAATTCATTATTATCAAATAATATAGAAATATATTTATATAAAGGTATATTTAATGAATTAGAATTAGCTTTAGCTATAGCTAAAGAAACAGCTAACATAGAATTAGCACCTAATTTAGATTTTGAAGAAGTACCATCATAATCTATCATAATATTATCTATCTTTTCTTGATTATTAGAATCTAAACCAATAATTTCTTTTGAAATAATATTATTTATAATAAAAACCGATTTTAATACACCTTTGCCTAAATATCTTGATAAGTCATTATCACGTAATTCTAATGCTTCATTTATACCTTTAGATTTACCAGAAGGAACAATAAATCTTCCATAAGATTTATCTTTTAAATGAACTTCTACTTCTACAGTAGGATAACCACGAGAATCCAATACTTCTCTTCCTATAATTTTAACTATTTTTGACATAAAACCTCTAATTAAAATAATTTATAATACTATATAATTATATATATTAATAATAATATAATTTAATTAAAATATTTATTTATATTTATATTTAAATATGATATAATAAAATTTATATTAGTGGGGTAGAGCAGTGGTAGCTCGTCGGGCTCATAACCCGAAGGTCGTTGGTTCAAATCCAACCTCCACAATTAAATCAAATTATATATTAAATTTAATATATAAATAAATATTAAACTTTTAATAATACCCCAAAAAAGACCTAAAAGTTTATTTATAAAAAAAAATATTAATAACATAATATTTTTTAAAAAAATAAAAAAAATTTTTTCTAAAAAAGATAAAAATATAAAACAAAATAAAATAAAAAAAAAATTATATTTCATAAAATAAAAATTATTTTTATAAAATATAAAATATTTAATTAAAAAATAAATATAAATAAAAGAAAAAAAATCACATATAAAACCTTTTTTAAAACTTAAAAAAATATAAAAAAAAAATATAAAAATATTTAAAATATAAAAATTAATCATAAATTTTTGAAATATTAGTAATATACATTCATTAAATATAAACCATAAGGTTTTATAAGATTAATATTAAAAAAACTTTTATTTCTATAATAAAGAAAATCTTTAATTCAAAATATAGAATATTTATAAGTACCAACTAATAATAAACTACTTACTATATTTCTAACCATATGATATAAAAAAGAATCAGCTATTATTTCAAAAAAAATAAAATTTTTTAATTTATAAATATTTAAATAAAAAATAGTTTTATAAAAATTATTAGATTCACACTTAGGTGATTTAAATGAATTAAAATTATGTTTACCAATTAAATATCTTGAAGCTTTAAACATAAAATCTATATTTATAGAATCATTAATAAAAGTTACTAATTTATTTAAAAAAACTAACTTTTTATTACCATTATATATTATATATATATATTTTTTAGCAATAGTATCATATCTAGCATTAAATTTAATAGAAACATATTTAATTCATCTAATATAAATATAAATTGGTAAAATATTATTTAAATAA
Source organism: Candidatus Stammera capleta (assembly GCA_036689235.1). Taxonomy (GTDB): domain Bacteria; phylum Pseudomonadota; class Gammaproteobacteria; order Enterobacterales; family Enterobacteriaceae; genus Stammera; species Stammera capleta_Q. The sequence goes on from CP144769.1 coordinate 136,655, forward strand.
TTTAATATAGAATTAATATTTATATATTTTTTAATATCAAAATGAAAAATTTGACCTATACTATGGACACCTACATCAGTTCTACTTGAACAAAATATTTTTATATTATATTTAAATAATAAAAACAAAGAATTTTCTATTATATTTTGTAAACTATTATCATTTTTATATTGTTTTTGTCAACCATGATATAATGACCCATTATATTTTACACAAGCTAATAATCTATACATTTTAATATTTATCTTTACAATAACGTAAATAATATAATTTAGATTTTTTTATTTTTTTATTTTTTTTAATTATATTAATAGAATGTATTAAGGGAGAATAAAATTTAAATAATTTTTCAATACCTTCATTATATGAAATTTTTCTTAAAACAAAACAAGAATTAATACCTTTTTTTTTTATAGAAATAACTTTTCCTTTAAAAGATTGTATTCTTTTCTTATTTAATTCAAAAATTCATATTTTTACTTCTATAATATCTCCACTTATAAAATTAATTTTTTTATTAATATTAATATTATCTTTTTCTATATAACTTATAATATTATTTTTCATTATAAATTCCTAATATAAATTATTTTTTTTTATTAATTAAAAATAAAGATTTTAATAAATATGGTTTTAACAATAATGTTTTAATAAACGACATTTTAAATCTTCATAAAAATATTTCTTTATGATTTCCAGACAATAAAATTTTTGGAACATTTAAATTATTAAAAACTCTAGGTCTAGTATAATTAAGGAAATCCTAATAATTTATTTAAATAATTAAAAGAATCAAATTTATATGACTTTATATTATTAATAACACCAGGTATTTTTCTTATTAAAATATCAATTACTACTAAACTAGAAATTTCTCCACAACTAATTATATAATCTCCTATAGATAATTCCATATCAATATAATTATCAATAATACGTTGATCTATACCATTATATCTACCACAAATAAAAATTAATGAATTATAATTTAATAATTTTTTTATTATATAATCATTAATTATTTTACCTTGTGGAGATAAATAAATTACTAAAGAATTAAAATTTTCTTTTTTAATACTATTTATAGATAAATATAAAGATTCTGGTTTAAATAATAAACCAGCTCCTCCACCATAAACCCTATCTTCATAATTATTTTTATAAATAAATTTTTTTAGATCTATTAAATTTATACTAATTATTTTTTTTTTTATAGCTTTATATATTAAACCATTTTTAAAAGGAGAATTAAAAAAATCAGGATTTATAGTTATAATATTAAAATTCATAATTTACTTATTTATTTTTCTATATTTTTTTATTATACATAAAACTCTTTTAGAAATTAAAGCTCCATATTTAATCCATTTATTTAAAAGTTTTAAATTTATAAAAATTAAATCATTAAATGGATTATAAAATCCTAATTTTTTTATAAATTTACTATTACGAAAATATCTTCTATCAGCTACTACAATATTATATATAGGTTTTTTTTTTCTACCATAACGAGATAAACGTATTATAACCATAATAATCCTTTTATTTTTTTTAAAAAATAAATTTTATATAAATATATATCAAATTTATAGTGGGAAAGGGATTCGAACCCTTGATACAATTAAGTATACATATTTTCCAAACATGCTCTTTAAACCACTCAGACATCCCACTATTTATATATAAATATATTATATATAATTAAATTTAAAAAATATATTCTTTTATATATATATATATATATATCTTTTTTTTTTTTTTTTTTTTTTGACAATTATATTTAATTTAATATATAATATATATTATTAAATATTCCTCTGTAGTTCAGTTGGTAGAACAACGGACTGTTAATCCGTATGTCACTGGTTCAAATCCAGTCGGAGGAGTTTATATATAAATATTTTTTTTATTATAATTAATATTTTCTCTTATAAAAACTTTTCTAGATTTAATGTCATCACCCATTAAAATTTCAAATAATTTATTAGTTTTAGTAATATTTTTAATATATACTTTAGATAAACTTCTATTTTTAGGATTCATAGTAGTATTTCATAATTGATCAGGATTCATTTCACCTAAACCTTTGTATCTTTGTATAAAAAAATGTTTTTTATTATATTTTAAAACATAATTTATTAATTTATAAAAATTATTAAAATATTTTTTTTTATTATTTATTAAAATATATTTCTTATAATCCATATTAAAAAAATATAATTTTTTACCTAAATTTAATAATAAATTATAATATTTTTTTAAAAAATCTATATAAATATAAATATATTCATAAAAATAATAATTTAAAAATTTAAATTCAAATTTTAAAAAATTTCCAAATTTATCTTTTAATACTTTACAAATAATTTTTTTTTTAAAAAATAAATTATTATTATTTAAATAAAAAGAAAAATTTTTAATTCATATATAATAATTTTCATTATTATTATAATCTAATTTTTTAAAAAACATTAAAGAATTTAATATATAAATAGAAAATTTAGTTTTTTTTTTATGAATTAATTTTAAAAAATTTAAATATTTTATAACTAATTTAATTAAAATATTATTATTTAATAATATTAAATTATTTTTATTATTAAATATATTTATATTTTTAAAACAAAAATATATTTTATGTTTTATTAAACTATATTTATTAGAAATATAATATTCATTACTTAAATATTTTATTTTATATAAAGGAGGTCGTGCTATATATAAATGACCATTATTAATTAAATCAGGCATATATCTATAAAAAAAAGTTAATAATAAAGTTCTAATATGAGATCCATCAATATCAGCATCAGTCATAATAATAATATTATTATATCTTAATTTTTTAATATCAAATTTCTTATAATTTATTCCACAACCTAAAACAGAAATTAAAATATTTATTTCTTCTGAAGATAAAACTTTATTTAAATTATTTTTTTCTACGTTAATAACTTTACCTTTTAAAGGTAAAACCGCTTGATTAAATCTATTTCTACTTTGTTTAGCAGAACCACCAGCAGAATCACCTTCAACTATAAATATTTCATTTAATTTAGAATTTTTTTGTTGACAATCAGCTAATTTACTAGCAAAAAAAGATAAATCATACTTATTTTTTTTTTTATATAAATCTTTTATTTTTCTAGAATATTCTCTATTTTTACAAGAAATAATAATCTTATTTATAATATCTTTAGCATCAAAAGGATTTTCTAACAAAAAATTATATAAATTATCACTTATAAATGATTCTACTAAAGATTTTATTTCATTAGAAATTAATTTATTTTTAATTTGAGAAGAAAATTTTGGATTTGACATTCTAATTGATAATATACAATACAAACCTTCTCTAATATCATCACCAATAATATTTTTAATATATTTTTTTTTATTATTATTTTCTTTACTTAAATATAAATTAATAGTACGAGTTATAGCTAATTTTAAACCTAATAAGTGAGTTCCACCATCAGATTGAAAAATATTATTAGTATAACATAAAATTTTATTTTTAAATGTATCTATTCATTGACAAACAAATTCTAAAGAAAAATTTTTTTTTTTTTTTTTTAAAATAAAAAATATTTTTATTAATTACATTTTTATTTTTTATTAATGAAATAAGAAATGATTTAATACCACCACTATTTAAAAATATTTTTCTTTTTTTATTTAATAAACTTAATAATTTTATTTTTAAATTATTATTTAAATAAGATAATTCATTTAATCTATTAAATATAATATTATAATTAAATTTATAAGAATTAATAAAAATACTTTTATCCGGTCAAAAACGTATATATGTACCATTTCTATAAGTATTACCTATAATAGAAATTTTATTCTTAGGTTTACCAAAATTATAAATTTGATAAAATATTTTATTATTTCTATATATTTTTAATTCTAATTTTTCTGATAATGCATTAACTACAGAAATACCAACACCATGTAATCCTCCAGAAATTAAATAAGAATTATTATCAAATTTACCTCCAGAATGTAATACAGTCATAATTAATTCAACACAAGATAATCCACTTTCTTTATGAATATCTATAGGAATACCTCTTCCATCATCTAATATAGAAATAGAAAAATCTTTATGTAAAATAACAATAATATTTTTACAAAATCCTGATAAATATTCATCAATAGAATTATCAATAATTTCAAAAACCATATGATGTAAACCAGAATCATCAGAAGTATCACCTATATACATTCCAGGACGTTTACGTACAGCTTCTAAACCTTTTAATACTTTTATACTAGAAGAATCATAAAGATTAATTGGCATAATTTTATATACTTATTAAAAAAAAATTAATAATTTATAATTGAACAGGCATAACCATATAAGTTAAAAAAATATTATTTATATCAACTATTTTAGTTATAGATAAAGAATCTTTTATATAAAAACGTATATTTAAATTATTTTTAATAGATTTAAATATATCTAAAATATATTTTATATTAAAACTAATTTCAATTTTATTACCATTATAATTTATAGATATTTTTTCTTTTATTTTATTATTATTAAAATCATTACTATAAACTAATAAAAAATTATCATAAAAAATTAAAGTAACATAACTAGATAAATTATTATTTATAATAGAACAACGTATTAAAGCGTTTTTTAAATCATTACTATTTATATCAATATAAATATATTTATTAGATAAATATAAAATATTTTTATAATCAGGAAAAGATCCATCTATTAAACTAGAATAAATAATAATATTTCCATAAATAATTTTAATTATATTTTTATTAATATAAAAAAAAATATTTTTATTATTAATTAAATCTAATAATTTAAATAATTCAATAATTAATTTTCTAGGAATAATTAAATAAAAAAACTTATTCCTTTTATAAATAAAATTATCTAATAATTTATATATAGATATACGATAACCATCAGTAGTAACAAAATATAAAAAATTATTTATAAATTCTATTAACATTCCATTTAAATAATAATAAATATCTTGATTTCCCATAAATAAATGTAAATTATATATAATATTTTTAAAAATAAAACTATCAATACAAAAATTATAATTAAAAAAAATATTTTTATTTAATATAGGAAAATTACTAACAGGTAAAGTAGATAACGAAGAAACACTATTTAAACAAGATATAATTAATTTATTTTTATAATAATTAATATCAATAACACTTCCTTTTGGAAAACTATTACATAATTCATAAAATTTATTTAAATTTACTGTTATAGATCCATCTTTAAAAAATTCACCATTAGATAAAATTATATTATAATTAATTTCCATATCTAAATTAGTTACTATAAAAACTAATTTATTAAAACTTAAAATTAATAAAATATTTGATAAAATAGGATTTTTTAATGATTTACTTATATAAGTATTAAATTTACTTAATAAAATAACAATTTTTTCTTTTTCTATTATAAAATGCATATTTATATATTAATAATATTTTATAAAAATAAATAAATAAATTTAATTATAATATTATTATATAATAATTTTATAATATTTTATAAAATAAATATATTATTTTAATTATAAAATAATATTAAACTAAATTTTATAAAAAAAATAATAAAAAAATAAATATATATGTATTACGTAAATAATATTAATAATAAAATATATTTAATAATATATTTATAATATATTTAAATAAAATTAAAATAAATAAATTAACAATTAAAATAATAATTAATATAAATAAAATATAATAAAATATATTATATTATATATAAATATAAAAAATCATAAATTTTATAAATATAATTATAAATTAATAAACAATATAAATAAAATTAAAATATTTCTTTAGTATTTTATAAAAATATAATAATATAAAATATAAATAATAATATAAAATAAAATTAATTAAAAATAAAATAATAATAAAAAAAATGAAAAGAACATTTCAACCTTCAATAATAAAAAAAAAACGCAAACATGGATTTAGAAAAAGAATGAAAACTAAAAACGGAAGAAAAATTATCTCTTACAAAAGAAAAAAAAATAAAAATAAAATATTTCAATAAAATTTATAAAAATAAAAAAAAATATTATATTAAAATAAATACATATAAATTTTTAATAATAAAATATATATATAATAATAATAAATTTCCAAAAATAGCCATTTTAATAAAAAAAAAAAATATAAAATTATCAACAAAAAGAAATAAATTTAAAAGAATAATATTAGAAACATTTAGAATAAACCAATATAAAATAAAAAAACTAAATTATTTAATAATTTTAAAAAAAAATATATTACTATTAAAAAAAAAATATATATTTAATTATTTTAATAAAATATGAAAAAAATATTATATATAAATAATTTTGTTTTACTTTTAAATATTTAACAATATTTTATTTTTTTTATAAAAATAATGAATAATACAAAAGATACTATTTTAGCACAATCAACACCTAAAGGATATGGTGGAATAGGTATAATAAGAATATCAGGCAATAAAGTAAAATATATATCAAAAATAATATTTGGAAAAATAACAAAAAATAGATATGCAACATATTTACCAATAAAAATTAAAAAAAATACAATAATAGATTATGGAATAATAATATATTTTAAAAAACCTAATTCATTTACCGGAGAAGATATTTTAGAAATACATAGTCATGGAGGTCAAAAAATAATAGAATTAATTATAAATTCAATAATAAAATTAAATATAAAAAATGTAAGAATAGCTTTTCCTGGAGAATTTACTGAAAGAGCTTTTATAAATAAAAAAATAGATTTAGTTCAAGCAGAATCTATAAAAGAACTTATATATTCAAATTCTAAAAATAAAATATTTTCAGCTATACAATCATTAAAGGGAAAATTTTCTAATAAAATTAAAAATATAATAAACGTTATAAAAAATAATTTAATTAATATAGAAAAAGAAATAAATTTTTCAGAAAATGAAATAAATATATATAATGTAAATAATATTAAAAAAAATATAAAAAATATATATGTAAAAATAAAAAAATTATATATTAAATCAAAAAATAATTTATCAAAAAATGATAAAATTAAAATAATAATAATAGGAAAACCAAATGTAGGAAAATCTAGTTTAATTAATAATTTAACTTCAAAAAATATATCAATTGTAACAAATATAAAAGGAACTACAAGGGATATTATAAAAAAAAATATAATAATAAATAATAAAAAAATTAAAATAATAGATACAGCAGGAATACATAAAACAAAAAATAAAATAGAAAAAATAGGTATAAAAAAAACATGAAAAGAAATAAACAAATCAAATATAATAATATTTATAGAAAATTCATTTAAAATATCAAAAAATAATATTATTAAATATTATAAAAAAAAAATACTAAACAAAATAAAAAAAAAAAATAAAATACATTTATTATTACGTAATAAAATAGATTTAACAAAAGAAAAATTTAATATTATTAAAAAAAAAAAATATATAATATTAAATATATCAATTAAAAAAAAAATAGGAATTAAAGAATTAATTAAAATTATAAAAAAAAAAATTAAAACAATAAATATAAAAAACAATTTTTTAACAAATGAAAGACATATTAATTTAATTAAAAAAAGTTTATATAATTTTAAAAAAATAAAAAAATTAATTAAAATATATTATTTTAATAAAAAAATAAATTTAGATTTAATATATGAATATTTATATAATATACAAAAATATTTATGTGAAATTATAGGAAAAAACATTATTTTATCAAATAAAATTATAAAAAATATATTTTCTAAATTTTGTATAGGTAAATAATAATAATAAAATAAATATAAATTATGACATCTATAATAATTAAAAATAAATATTTTAATAAAAGAATAGATATATTTTTATCAAATAAAATAAAAAATTTTTCAAGAAATAAAATACAAAAATTAATAAAAAATAAAAAAATTTATTTAAATAATAAAATAATAAATAAAAATAATACAAAAATATACCCAAAAGATATAATAAAAATATTTATAAAAAAAAATAAAAATAAATATTTAATAAATAAAAATATTAAAATAAATATAATTTATGAAGATAAATATTTATTAATAATAAATAAAAATAAAAATATAGTTGTACACCCTGGAATAGGACATTTAAATGATACTTTAATGAATAAAATAATGTATTTATATCCTAATAATAAAAATATCCCAAGATATGGAATAATACATAGATTAGATAAAAATACAACAGGATTATTAATTATAGCAAAAGAAATTAATAGTTATAAAATATTAATAAAAAAATTAAAAAAAAAAAAAATAATACGTATATATAAAACTCTAGTAAATAATAATAATATTAATAATTCATTAAAAAATTTTGGAATTATTAAAAATTATATAAATAGAAATAAATATAATAGAAAAATAATGTCAATTACAAAAAAAAATGGAAAAAAAGCAATTACTTATTTTAGAATAATAGAAAAATTTAATTTCTTTACTTTATTAGAAATTAAATTAGATACTGGAAGAACTCATCAAATAAGAGTACATATGAATTATATAAATAATCCAATAGTAGGCGAAAAAATATATACAAAAAAAAGAATATTAAATAAAAAAAAAATTTCTAAATTATTAAAAAAAAAAATAAAAAAATTAAATAGACAAGCTTTACATGCAACAACATTGATATTTAAACATCCAATAAATAAAAATAAAATTGTTATTAATTCACAATTACCTGAAGATATATTAGATATAATATTTTTATTAAGAATAGAAAAAAAATACAATATTTAAGAATTTAATTTTAGTCATCTTTCTAAAATTAAAACAGCTGAAATAGTATGAATATTATAATTTGAATAAAATAAATTATATAATTTAAAATTATTATTTATAAAATTTCTAGCAGCACAAGAAGTAAATCTTTCATCTGAAAAAAAAATTTGTAAATTAAATTTATTTATTAAATTATTTGCAAATTTTTTAATATATATTTTAATTAATTTACAATTATTATTTTTAATATAATTATAAGGATAACCAATTACAGCTATTTTAATTAATCAAATATCTAATATTTTTTTTATATCCATCCAATTTATTGGAATACCATGTTTAGCATTTATAGAAATTAAAGGATTAGCTGTTTTAGTATAAAATTGACCTATAGCAATACCTATATTTTTCATTCCAAAATCAAAAGAAATAATAAACATACTATATTATTAATTTAAATTAAAATTAAAATTATTAAATTATTAAATTATTAAATTATTAAGTTAATATAAAATAAAATATATTAATAAATAAACATATTATATTATATTATATAATAATATAAATTATAATATATATATATATATATATAATATATTTATTTAAATTTATATATATATCTATTATATAAATAATATTAACAATATATATTCTAATATTAGTTAAAATAAAAAAAAAATAAATTTATTATTAATAAAATTTATTTTTAAAATATTTAATAATATAAACAAAATTATTAAAAATAATTTAATTATTAATTAATAAAAAAATGATACATAAAAAAAAAAAATATATATATAAATTAGGTTTTAAAACAAAAATCAAAAATGATTATATTAAAAATGGTATAAATAAAAATGTTATAATTAAAATTTCAAAAAAAAGAAAAGAACCAAATTGAATGCTTAATTTAAGATTAAGAGCATTTAATATATGAAAAAAAATGAAAAAACCAAAATGATTTAATGGAAAATATAAAAAAATAAATTATAAAAAAATTATATATTATTCAGCACCAAAAAAAAATAATAAAAAAATAAAACAAACATTTGATAAAATTGGAATTAATTTTAAAAATAAAAAAAATAATATAGCAGTAGATGCTATACTAGATTCTATTTCTGTAAAAACAACTTATAAAAAAAAACTTTTAAAATTAGGAATTATATTTTGTTCTCTAAATGAAGCTATAAAAAAATATCCAAAATTAATAAAGAAATATATTTGTAAAGTAGTACCAATAAATGATAATTTTTTTTCTTCATTAAATACAGCAGTATTATCAGACGGTACATTTATATATATTCCTAAAAATATTAATTGTCCAATAAATTTATCATCATATTTTAGAATAAATGCAAAAAATATAGGTCAATTTGAAAGAACTATAATAATATTAAAAAAAAATAGTCATTTAAACTATATAGAAGGATGTTCAGCACCAAAAAGAAAAAATAACCAATTACATGCAGCAGTTGTAGAAATAATTTTATATAAAAATTCAGAAATAAAATATTCTACTATACAAAATTGATATCCAGGAAGTACATCTAAAAAAGGTGGAATATATAATTTTGTAACTAAAAGAGCTTTATGTAAAGGAAATAACAGTAAAATATCTTGAATACAAATAGAAAAAGGAGCTAATATAACTTGAAAATATCCTAGTGCAATTTTATTAGGTAATAAATCAATAGGTAATTTTTATTCATTATCTATAACTAAATTAAATCAACAATCAGATACTGGAACAAAAATGATACATATAGGAAAAAAAACAAAATCTATAATTTTAGCTAAAAATATTTCACAAGAAAATAGTAAAAATACACATAGAAGTATAGTAAAAATATATAAATCAGCAATTAAATCTAAAAATTTTACACAATGTGATTCACTATTAATAGGAAAAAAATCATCTGCATATGCAATACCATATATAAAAACAAAAAATAAATATTGTAATATAGAACATGAAGCATATTCTTCTTATATAAAAGAAGAACAAATATTTTTTTTGTTACAAAGAGGTATAAATAAAAAAAATGCAAAATATATGATTATGAATGGTTTTTGTAAAAAAATATTAAATATGCTACCTATAGAATACTCTTTAGAAATTGAATATAATTTATTTAATAATTTAAAATAATAATATTATGTGTATATTAAATATAAAAAATTTATATGTAAAAATTAAAAAAAAAATAATACTAAAAAAAATAAATTTAAAAATAAAAAAAAATGAAATACATATTTTAATGGGACCAAATGGATCTGGAAAAAGTAGTTTATCATTAGTAATAGCGGGAAATAAAAAATATAAAATAATAAAAGGTAATATATTATTAAATAAAAATAAAATAAATAAAACTTCTGTAGAAAAAAGAGCTAAAAATGGATTATTTATATCTTTTCAAAATTCTATTGAAATATCAGGTTTAAATAATGAATTTTTTTTACAACAATCTTTAAATTCTATAAGAGAATATAATAATAAAAGAAAACTTAATATAATAGAAATAAAAAAAAGAATACATAAAATAATTAAAAAATTAAATTTTAATAAAAATTTTTTACATAGATCTTTAAATAAAGGTTTTTCTGGTGGAGAAAAAAAAAAAAATGATATACTTCAAATACTTCTATTAAAACCTAAAATGATTATATTAGATGAAATAGATTCCGGATTAGATATAAAAAGTTTAAAATTAATCTTAAAAATTATAAATAAATTAAAAAAAAAAAATAAATCTTTTTTAATAATAACACATAATACAAAAATTATTAACAATCTTAATACAAATTTTATTCATATTATATATAAAGGAAAAATAATTAAATCTAGTAATGATAAAAATATTTCTAAAATAATAGAAAAAAAAGGTTATGAAAATTTTATTAAAAAAAAAAAAAAATAAAATTAAATTAATTAAAATAATTATTATAAATAATAAAAAAATATATATAAATAAAAATATAAATAATTTAATAAATATAAAAATAGTAAATAAAAAAAAAAATAAAATATATATAATAATATATAAATTATATGATAAAAATATATTTATAAATATATTATATATGTATAAAAAAAAATACAAAAATAAAAATATATATAATATTAATTTAATAATAAAAAAAAATAATAATATAAATTTTATTGAAGAATATTATATAAATAAAAATAATAAAAAAAAATATATAAATTATAAATTTAATATTATATTAAATAAAAATTCAAAATTAAATTATTTTAGAATAATTAATTTAAATAAAAAAACAAATTTTTATTCTAAACAAAATATTAAAGTTAAAAAAAATTCTAAATTTTATAAAAATATATTTTTAATTAATTCAAAAAAAATTTTTATTAAAGATAAAATAAATCTATATAAAAATTCTATAATAAATATTAATAATATATGTATAATTAAAAAAAAAAAATTTTTTTATTATAAAATACATATTATTCATAATAAATATAATTCAAATAGTTATCAAAAACATAAAAATATAATATTATCTCCAGGAATAATAAAATTTATAGGAATAATAACAATAAATAAAAAATCTTATAATTCAACTGCAATTTTAAAAAACTATAATCTATGTTTTAAAAAACCAAATTTTATTTTTATAAAACCACAATTAAATATTAAAAATAAAAAAGCTATATGTAAACATAAAGTAAAAATTAATAATATTAATAAAAAAATATATTTTTATTTATCTAGTAAAGGTTTAAATAAATATAAAATTAAAAAAATTATATTTAAAATATTTATAAATGATATAATTAAAAAAATAAAAAATAAAATAATAAATAAAAAAATATATAAAATAATATTAAAAAAATATAAATAAAATGAATTATAATATAAGAAAAATAAGATTAGATTTTCCAATATTAAAAAAAAGAATAAATAATAAAAGAATAACATATTTAGATAATGCTTCTACAACTCAAAAACCTAAAATTGTAATAAATAATCAAAATAAATTTTATAAAAATTATTATTCTTCTGTAAACAGAAGTATATATACATTAAGTAATATAAATTCAAATAGAATAGAAGATATAAGAATAAAAATAGCTAAATTTATAAATGCAAAATCTCCAGAAGAAATAATATTTACTAATAATAGTACAGAATCACTTAATTTTTTATCATATAGTTTAACAAAAAATAAAATCAATAAAAAAAATAATATAATTATTTCAATAATAGAACATCATGCAAATATAATACCTTGATATTTATTATCTAAAGAAATTAATTTTGAATTAAAAATATTAAAAATTGATAAAAAAGGTTATTTAAATATAAATAATTTAAAAAAAATAATTAATAAAAATACTAAAATAATATCTATAACACATATTTCTAATGTAATAGGAATTAAAAATCCAATAGAAAAAATAATTAAAATATGTAAAAAAAATAAAATTATAAGTATAATAGATGGTTCTCAAGCTATTTCGCATATTAAAGTAGATGTACAAAAAATTAATTGTAATTTTTATATATTTTCAGGACATAAAATATATTCACCAACTGGTGTTGGAATAATATATGGTAAAAAAAAATATATTAATAATCTTAAAATATGAAAATCAGGAGGAGGAATTATATCTAATATAAATATAAAAAAAAATATTATAAATGATATACAATTTATAAATTCTCCTTGAAAATTTGAAGCTGGAACACAAAATATAGAATCTATAATAGGATTAGGAAATTCAATTGATTATATAAATAAAATAGGTATTAAAAATATAATAAATTATGAAAAAAAAATAATTAAATACACACTTAATAAAATTAAAAATATTCCTGAAATAATAATATATGGATCTAAAAAAAAAATAAATATAATATCATTTAATATAAAAAATCAACATTGTTATGATATAGGAATGTTATTAGATCAAAAAGGAATATTTATAAGAACAGGTAATCAATGTGCTATTCCAATAATAAAATTATATAATATACCAGGAATATGTAGACTATCTATAGCTATGTATACTTCAAAAAAAGATATAAATATATTTATATATGAATTAAAAAAAATTATAAATTTAATAAAATAAAATGAATAATTTATTATATAAAAAAAAAATATTTAAAGAAATTAATTTATTAAAAAAAAATAAAGATAAATTAATATATTTAATCGAATTAGGAAAAATATTACCACTAAAAAATAAAAATATACGTAATAAAAAAAATATGATATATGGATGTCAAAGTAACGTTTGATTAAAAATAAATATTAAAAATAATTTAATTAAATTAAATGGAGATAGTAATTCTTTTATAATAAAAGGAATTTTATTAATAATAATAACAATTTTAAATAATAAAAATATAATATATGTAAAAAATAATATAAATAAAATTATTAAAAAAATATATAAATTAAAAAAAATAATAAATTATAGAATCATAGGATTAAAATCCATTATATTTTATTTAAAAAAAAAAATTAATAATAATATATAATTATATTATATAATAAATTATTATTATAATTTTAAAATATAAATAAAAATAAAAAAAATATTAAATATTTTAAAATAAATTATTTAATTATTATATTTTAAAAAATACTTTTTTTATAAAAAAAATAAAGTAAAATAAATATTTTTTTGTAAATTTTAATATAAATATTTTACTATATTATATTTAAAATATTTAAAATAATAAATAATAATAATATATATTATAATATTAATTATTTTTTAATATTATTAATATATTATAAAAATAAATTAATAAAATTAATTATAAAAATATTAAATAACATAATAATGAATATTAATAAATTATATAAATTATTAAAATTTTCAAATAATAAAAATAAAAAAAAAAATTATAAAATAATAAGAAAATATTTAAATACAATATTATTATTTAATTTATTTATATTTATTATATTAATATATTTATCTAAAATATTAATTTTAACTTTTTTAAAATATAAAAAAATAAATATTAATTTAATATCAAAAAATATAATAAATTATTCAATAATAATATTTCCATTAATAATAAATAAAATATTAATATATTTTTTATATTTAAATAAAAATAAAAACAAAAATAATAAAATATATATTTTTATATTAATATTTATACAATTATTAAATATAATTATTACTAAATTATTTAAATATTCTAAATTATCATCATTAATTATTATATCTCATTATATAAATATAATTACAATTTATTTAAAATTAAAAAAAAAAAAAATAATAAAATTAAAATATAAATATAAAAAATTTATTTTTAAAATAATAATATCTTATATAATAATAATATTAATATTAAATTATATAACAAAAAATTTAATAAAAAATTTTATTAATCTGAACTTTATATCCAGATTAATAAAATTATTGTTAATATTTAGTATTAATATATCCTCATATATATTTATATTATTAAAATTAAAATAAATTTATATTACTTTTTATCTTTATTTTTTAAAGAATTTATACAATCTATTGCTGATTGAATATTATTAATTTTTTCAGCTTTATCATCAGATATTTCTACATCAAATTCTTCTTCTAAAGCCATAATTAACTCTATTACATCTAAAGAATCTGCTCCTAAATCATTTACAAAAGATTTTTCATTATTTATATCTTCTAATTTAATATTTAATTGATCACTAACTATTTTCTTAACGCGATTTTCTATATTAGACATATCTTACCTACAATTATTTAAATTTTTAATTAAAATATTTAAAATAAATATAAATAAATTTTATATATATTTGATATTTTTTTCAAATAAAATATAAATTATTTATATAATTTTATTACCTTTATAAAAACCATTTTTAGTAATATGATGATATAAACTTATTTCATTACTATTTTTATTTTTAAATAAAACCGGTAATGTTAAACGAGTATTATTTGATCTACGATGATCTCTTTTAGATCTACTTTTTTTACTTTTTTGTACAGCCATAAATTACCTTATTGAAATTTAAAAATTAAATTAAATTATTTAAAGTTGATAAAAAATTATTATTTAAATTAGAATATAAATTTATATTTTTTTTAAAAAAAGGATGAAAAAAAGATAAAAAATAAGAATGTAAAAATAATCTTTTTATTTTATATTTTTTTAAAAAAAATTTATTTTTTTTTTTATTACCATAAATATTATCACCTATAATTGGATAACCTAAATTACTAGTTTGTAATCTTATCTGATGATTTCTACCAGTAATAGGAATTATTTTTAATAAAGTATATTTACTATAATATTTTTTAACAAAAAATAAAGTTTTAGATAATTTACCATTATTATTATAATTATTTTTATTAATATAAGAAATATATTTATTTTTAAATATATAATTTTCTATAATTTTAATATTAAAAGGTCAAATTCCATTTATTAAAGCTATATATTTTTTTTTAATTTTATTTTCTTTAAAATTTTTATGTAAAAATCGTAACATATTTAAATTTTTAGAAATTAATAAAATACCAGAAGTACTTTTATCAATTCGATGAACTAATTCTAAAAATTCTTCATTTTTATAAATATATTTAAAAATATCTATAATATTTAAATTAATTTTACTACCTTTATGAACAGAAATACCATATGGTTTATCTATAGCTAAAATATATTTATCTTCATAAATAATAAATTTTTTAAATTTATCTATAATATATTTATCAATATATATTTTTTTTTTTTTAATATTTATTAAAGGAATTCTAATTATATCATTTATTTTTAATTTATAATTATAAGAAATACGTTTTTTATTTACTCTAATATTTCCTTTACGTAATAAAGAATATATTTTATTTTTAGGTAAAATTTTAATAATTTTAAATAAATAATTATCAATTCTTTGATTTACATTATTAATATTAACTTTAATAAAATTTAAAAAAAACTTTTTAACCATATATATATTATAAATAATTATTTAATAATAAACTATTATTTTAAATAAAAATTAATAATTTTTAATAAGATAATAAATCAAAGGAATAAAATGAAAAAAATTTTAATAAAATTTACAAAAAATGAAGAATTATATATAGCATTAATAAAAAATAAAAAATTATATGATTTAAATATAGAAAATAAAAAATATAAAAATAAAAAATTAAATATATATAAAGGAATAATATCAAAAATACAACCTGGATTAGAAGCAGTATTTATTAATTATGGAGAAAAAAAAAATGGTTTTTTACCTATTAAAGAAATATCTAAAAAATATTTAAAAAATAATTTATATAAAGGTCAAGAATTAATTGTTCAAATAAATAAAGAAGAAAGAAATAATAAAGGTGCTTTTTTAACTACATTTATAACTATAATAAAAAATAATTTAATATTAATGCCAAATAACCCTAAATTATTAGGAATATCAAAAAAAATAACTGGAAATAAAAGATATAAATTAAAATTAATAATTAAAAAATTAAATTTACCAAAAAATATGGGCATTATAATACGTACTTCAGGTATTAATAAATCATTAAAATTATTAAAATTAGATTTAAAATTAAGTATAAATAAATGAAAAAAAATACAAAAAAAAATGAATGAATTAAAAAAACCAAATTTAATATATAAACAAAATAATATATTAACTAAATTATTGAGAGAATATTTATATGAAAATATAGATGAAATATTAATAGATAATTATAAAATATATAAATTAGTTAAAAAATATGTAAAAAAAATAGATAAAAGAAAATTTAAAAATAAAATAAATTTTTATAATAAAAAAATATCATTATTTAAATATTTTAAAATAGAAAAACAAATAGAATTAATATATAAAAGAAAAATAATATTACCTTCAGGTGGATCTATAATTATAGATAATACAGAAGCTTTAACATCAATAGATATAAATTCATCAAAATATATAAAAGGATCAAATATAGAAACAACAGCTTTAAATACAAATTTAGAAGCTTCTAAAGAAATAATTAGACAATTACGTTTAAGAAATATAGGAGGTTTAATAGTAATAGATTTTATAGATATGATTTTACATAAAAATCAAAAAATAGTTGAAAATAATTTAAAAAATATTATAAAAAAAGATAAAGCAAAAATTCATATTGGATATATATCCAAATTTGGATTATTAGAAATGTCAAGACAAAGAATAAATAATTCTTTTATAAAATCAAATTATTATATATGTCCAAAATGTAATGGATCTGGTAATATAAAAAAATAATATTTATATTAATATAAAAAATAAATATTATCAAATAATTATAAATTAATAATAAATTTAACAAAATACATATTATATAATAATTTTAATTTAATAAATTAATATATTAATATATTTTTTTTTAAAAAAATAAAATAAAAAATGAAAAAATATAATCATAAAAAAATTGAAAAAATAGTGCAAAAATATTGAAAAAAATATAATATTTTTAAAGTTAAATATAATAAAAATAAAAAAAAATATTATTGTTTATCTATGATACCTTATCCTTCAGGAAATCTTCATATAGGTCATGTAAGAAATTATACTATAGGAGATATAATATCAAGATATCAAAGATTAAAAAAAAAAAATGTTTTACATCCAATAGGATGAGATTCTTTTGGATTACCAGCTGAAAATGCAGCAATAGAAAATAATTTATCACCAAAAAAATGAACTAAAAAAAATATTTCTTGTATGAAAAAACAATTAAAAATATTAGGAATAAGTTATGATTGAAATAGAGAAATTGATACATCAAATCCTAAATATTATAAATGAGA
This sequence comes from Candidatus Stammera capleta, assembly GCA_036689235.1. Classification (GTDB taxonomy): domain Bacteria; phylum Pseudomonadota; class Gammaproteobacteria; order Enterobacterales; family Enterobacteriaceae; genus Stammera; species Stammera capleta_Q. Next base: position 155,263 of record CP144769.1, read on the forward strand.
ACAATGATTATTTAATAAATTATTTAAAAAAAAATTAGTATATAAAAAAAAAGATATAGTAAATTGATGTCCAAATGATAAAACAGTATTAGCAAATGAACAAGTAATAAATGGAAAATGTTGAAGATGTAATTCTTTAATAAAATATAAAAATATAAAACAATGATTTATAAAAATTACAAAATATTCTAACAAATTATATAATAATTTAAAAAAATTAAATAAATGACCAAAAAATATTATAAATATACAAAAAAAATGAATAGGAAAAATTAAAGGTATAGAATTAAATTTAAATATATATAAAACTAAAAAAAAAATAAAAATATTTACTAAAAATATAAATTTATTAAATAAAACATTATGTATAGGAATTTCTATAAATAATAAAATAATTAATTTTATAAAAAAAAAAAATCCTAAAATAACAAATAAAATAAAAAAAAAAATATATATAAATAATAATAAAAATATTAATAAATTTATAGGATTAAATACTAATTTATATATAAAAAATCCAATTAATAATAATAAAATTCAATTATGAATAATAAATTTCGCAAAACAATTATATAATACTAATTCTATATTAATATATCCTAATAAAAAATATAATAATTTTATTAAAAAATATAATATTAAAAATATTAAAAATAATAATAATATAAATATAAAAAAAATAAAAAAAAAATTAATTAAAAAAAAAATATTTAAAAAAAAAATAATTTTTAAATTAAGAGATTGAGTAATATCAAGACAAAGATATTGAGGTGTACCAATCCCAATAATATATAAAAATAAAAAATATAAAATATTAAAAAAAAATAAGTTACCTATTAAATTACCTAAAATAAAATATAAAAATTTTTCTAAAAATTTATTAAAAAAAAATAAAAAATGAAAATATATAAAAATAAAAAATAAAATTTTTAAAAGAGAAACTGATACATTTGATACATTTATGGAATCATCTTGATATCATATTAGATATACATCACCAAAATATAAAAAAAACATATTTGAAACAAAAAAAGCTAATTATTGATTACCTATAGATACATACATAGGTGGAATAGAACATGCAGCAATGCATTTAATATATTTTAGATTTATTAATATTTTTTTAAAAAATATAGGATTAATAAAATATACTGAACCAGTAAAAAGATTAATTTGTCAAGGAATAGTTTTATCTGATACATATTATTATATTAATAATAATAAAAAAAAAATATGAGTATCACCTAATAATGTTAATAAAATATTAAAAAATAATAAAATTAAATTTTATTTAAAAAATAAAAATATAAAATTAACATATTATGGAATAAATAAAATGTCAAAATCAAAAAATAATGGAATAAATCCAATGAATATAATAAATAAATATGGAGCAGATACATTAAGATTATTTATTATATTTTCAGCACCAATAGAAGAAAATTTATATTGAAAAGAAAATAATATTAAAGGATGTTATAGATTTTTAAATAAATTATGAAATTTTATATTTAAATTTAATAAAATAAAAATAAAATTTAAATATAAAAAAATAAATATAAATAAATATAATAAAATTATATATTCTTTAAATAAAATTATAAAAGAAATAACTTATATTATAAATAAAAAAACAAATTTTAATACAATTATATCTAAAATAATGATTTTCTTTAATATAATTAAAAAAAAAAAAATAAAAAATAAAATATATTATAATTTAATTAAAAAATATATAAATATTATTATTATAATAATATATCCTTTTTCTCCACATATTACATTTTATTTATGAAAAATAATGAAAAATAAAAAAAATATAGAAAATTCAAAATGACCTATTATAAAAAATAATATAAAAAATATTAAATATAATATTAAAATACCTGTTCAAATAAATGGTAAAACTAAAAAAATAATAAAAATAAAAAATAAATATTTAAAAAATAAAATTATAAAAAAAGTAAAAAAAAATAAAAAAATAAAGAAAATATTATTAAATAAAAAAATTAAAAATATTATATATATAAAAAATAAAATTATAAATTTTGTAATAAAATAATAATGAAAAAAATACATTTTTATAATATAAAAAATATAAATTTAAATAAAAAATATAAAATATTTTTTATAATAGGAAACGATTATATAAATAAACAAAATTGTAAAATATATATTAAAAAAAAAATATTATTATTTATAAAAAATTTTAATATTATAAATATAATAATAAATAATAAATATAATTGAAATAAATTAGAAAATATTATAATTAATAAAAATTTATTTTCAAAAAAAAAATTAATAATCATAAATATAATAGAAGAAATAAATAAAATAAATAAATATATATATAAATATATAATTAAAAAAATAAAAAAAAATAATATTATATATTTTATAATAAATTACAATTTTGATTATTTAAAAAATATAAATTTTAAAAAAAAACATAAAAATATTTTAATAATAATATGTAAAAAAAATATTATTTATAATAAAAATAATATTTTTTATAATAAATATATAAATTCTAATTATATTAAAAATATAATTTTATTAATTTATAAAAATAAAATAGAAAAAATATTTTATATAATTGATAAAATTAAAAAAGAAAATTATATTAAAATAATATTATTAAATATAATATTTAAATATTTTATAAAAAATTTACATAAATATAATAAATTTGAAACCAAAAAAATATTAAATTTAATAAAAGAAAACGAAATAAATATTAAAAAAAATATTAATATAAATTGAATAAATTTAAAAATATTATTATTATTAATAATAAATAAAAATATATTAAATATATATTAATTATATAATTTAAAAAATTAATTTTTTAATAAAATTATTACATTTATTATTTTTTTTTTTTATACAATTTAAAAATATATCTTTATTAGAATAAATAGTAATTTTTTTTTTAGCTCTAGTAATAGCAGTATATAATATTTCTTTATTTAAAATATTAGAAAAATAATTAGGTATAATTAATAAAATATGATTAAATTCAGATCCTTGAGATTTATGTACAGTAATTACTCAAGTTAATTTTCAATTAATAAAATTATTAAAATAAATAATTTTATATTTATTATTAAAATCCGGAAAAAAAATTTTTATTATATTATTTTTATAAACTATAAATCCTATATCACCATTAAATATATTTAAATCATTATTATTTTTAGTAATTATAATTGGTTGACCAACATAATAAAATTTATTATTAATAATAATATATTTTTTAATATATTTATTTAAAAATAAATTATTAATATATTTATTTAAATATTTAGAACCTAATATAGAATTTTTTATTATAGATATAATTTGAAATTTATTAAAATAATATAAAAATTTATTATATTTAAGATTACTACTATTTAAATAATTAATATAATATTTATATTTTTTTAAACATAAATTAATTAAAAAATTATAATTAAATTTATCTGAATCATAAAAATTTATATTACAATTAAAATTATTATTAATTATAAATTTATCAATTTTATTATAATCACCATAATTTATAAAATTAGAAAATATATTTAAATATTTATTTTTTTTAAAACGATAATTTTTTAATAAAAATGATATATTATTATTTAATTTATTAATATTTAATAATATTTTATTAAAATTTATTTTCTTTTTTAATAAAAAATTTAATAATTTACTTTTTTTTTTAAATAAAGAATAATTATAATTACATATTTCATTTAAAAATGAACAAGATTCTACAGGACCTATTTGATTACTATCTCCTAAAAATATTATTTTTAAAAAATTATCTTTTAATGAAATAAGTAAATAATATAATGTGACTACATCAATCATAGAAAATTCATCTATTATTAAAATATTAAAACTTAAATTATCACTTTTATTAATATTTATTTTATTAAAATTTAAATAATTTAATAATTTATGTATTGTTGTAGCTTTATTTGGTAAAATATTATAATATTTTTTATTAATATTTAATAAATTATAATTTTTTTTTAATATATTAGTTAAATTAGAAGAAGATTTTCCAGTAAAAGAAACTATTTTAATAAAATCTTTATCTTTTATTTTATATATTTTATATAAAATTAAAATTAATTTAACAATAAGAGTAGTTTTACCTGTACCTGGTAAACCAGAAATAAAAGATATTTTATTAAAAAAAACATTTAAAATACAAATTTTTTCATATATATTAAAATTATTTTTTTTTATTATATTAAATATAATATTTATTTTTTTTTTTTCTATTATACTATTTTTATTAATATTTTTTTTAAAAAAAATTACTATATAATTTTCATATATTCAAAATTTATATAAATAAATACAATCTTTATATAATATAAAAGGAGTTATATCATTTTTATAATAAAAACTTATCAAATTATATTTAAATAATATATTTATACTATTATCAATATTTATATATTTATTAAAAAAATATATTAAAAAATTATATATATATTTATTAAATATACTTTCATTAATTATTCTATAAATTGGAAGACATGTATGTCCTAATCTACTAGATAAACTAACTAAAAAACTAAATAACATAATAATAGAATAATTAAAATTATTTTTTTTAAAATAAAATTTTGAAAAATATATTTCTAATAAATTAGCTTCTTTTCTTTTATAACATGATCATAAAAAATTTTCTATTTCATTAAAATACATAACTAATACTTATTATTTTTTTAACAAATCATTTAATTTAAAAATTAATTTTTTATTAGGTTTAATAAATAAAATACCATTATAAGATCTATAATTATTTTCAATAAATAAACCTCTCATGAAAATATAATATATACCACCAAAATTTAAAGAATAATCATAATTTTTAATAAATAAATTTAAATAATTATGTAAAGCAATAGAATATATTTGATATTGAATATCATACCTTTTAAAAATTATATTTTTTATAATATTAGTTTTATTATAATATAAAATATTATTACCAAATCAATTTGATTTATAATCAACAATATAATATTTTTTTTTATATAAAAAAATTAAATCTATAACACCATTTAAATAACCTTTAATATATTTTTTTATACTTAAATTATCACATAAACATGAAATTTTATCATATTTATTTATAATAATATTATATTTACTAAAATTAAATTTTTTTATATTCAAAAAAAAATCAAATTCTTTTAATAAAAAATTAATATTAATATTTATTAAATTTATATTTAATGGATATAAAATAACATTTAATATATTAAATAATATTTTTTTAATATTAAAAAAATATTTTTTTTTAATATCAAAAATATACATATATTTTAATAAAAAATTATTATTTATATTTTTATTAAATTTAATTTTTTCTAAAATTTTATGAAAAAATAATCCTACATTTTTACCTTTAGGTAAATTAATAAAAAAAATATTTTTATTTAAATTATTATTATTATAATTATTAATTAATAATTTATTATTTTTATTTAATAAAATAATTTTAGAATAATTAATTATTTTATTAAATATTATTTTTTTTTTATTATTTATATAATTATCATCTAATAAATATTTTATAATATAAAAATTATTTTTTTTTATATAATTAATAATATTAATAAAATTAAAATTAATATATTTACACTTATTAAAACTAAAAATTTTATTATTAATTTCAGAAAAATTAAAATTTTTATTATTACCTATAATTCTACCTATAGAACTAAAACAAAATTTTAATTTTTTATTAAAATTTTCATATAAAATAATATTACACATATATACAGATCTAGTAATAGATACATATAATAAACGCATTTCTTCAGAAATTATTTCTTCATTCATTAAATTATTATATTTTTTAATACCTAAAAAATCTATATTAGTTTTACAATTTTTACGATTATGATAAATATTAAAATTAATATTATTATTTGAATAAAATAAAAAAGGTATTCAAACTATATTATATTGTAAACCTTTTGATTTATGTATAGTAGATATTTTAATTCCATTATTTTCATAAGAAAAAGAACGTAAATAATATTCTTTATTATTATTATTAGAAGAATTATTAATTTTATTATTTAATCAAATTAATAATAATAATTTATCATTAATATAATAAAATTTTTTTTCTAAAATTTCAGATATATGTAATATATTTAAATTATATTGTTCATTTTTATAATTTAAAAAATTATTAATATTTTTATTTTTTATAAAAAAATTTAATAAACAATAAATACCATATTTATTTAAAATATTATAATAATAATAAAAATCATCTATAATTTTTATATATAAATTATTATGATTAATAATTTTATTTATATCATTTAAATTATAATTAAATAAATTAGTAGACAAAGCATTTCTAATATTTAATTTTGAATTAGGAAAAATAACAGCTTTTAATAAAAAATAAATTTCTTTAGCTTCTAAAGAATCAAAAACATTACTTTTATTTAATATACAATTAATGGGTAAAAAAAATTTTTTTAAAGTATTAAAAAAAATTTTTATTTCATAATTTTTACGAACTAATATACAAATATCAGAAGGTAATATTTTTCTTTTATTTTTATTATTTTTATATATATAAATATTATTGGAATTTAAAATTTTATATAATTTTATTGAACAAAATTTAGCTATTTTATTTTTATAATTTAAATTATTTAAATTATTTAATATATAAAAATTCATACTATTAAATATTTTATTTTTATTTTTAATAATTAAATTTTTATTTTTATAAGAAGGTAAAATAGATAAATAATTAGTATCTTTAAAAATAAATGGATTATTAATTTTATTAAATAAAAAATTTATACTTTTTACTAAAAAAAAAGAAGATCTTCAATTAATATTTAATATATATAAAAAATCAATATTATTTTTAGATTTAATATAACTAAATATATTAGCTCCTCTAAACGTATATATTGATTGTTTTGGATCACCTATAAATATTATTTTTGTGTTATCAAATTTATTTTTTATATATATATTATAAAATATATTATATTGTAAAAAATCAGTATCTTGAAATTCATCTATTAAAGATAAAGGATAATTTTTTCTAATAATTTTTATAAAAGAATTATTATAATTATTAACACTTAATATATTATTTAATTTACTTATTAAATCATTAAAACTAATAAAATTATTTTCTTTTTTATAGCAATTTAAATTATCTTTAATATATTTTAAACATTTAAATATAACAAAATTATATAAATTATTAATTTTAATATATAATTTTTCTATTTTAATAAAAATATATTTAATATCTAAATTTATAAATAATTTATATTTAATAATATATTTATATTTAAATTTTTTTAAACAATAAGGAATATAAAAATTGATAGTCTTAGAATTACATCATAAATTTATAATATTAAACCAATTATTTATAATTTTATTATTAAATAAATTATAATAATTATTTAAATTAATAAAAAATACATAAATATTATTATAATTTTCAATTCATTCTTTTTTAAATTTATTAATAAAAAATATAATTTTATTATAACAATCTTCAATAGAATTATATTTTTTAATATTATTAAATTTAAAATCAATAAAATTTAAAATAGGTAATATAAAATTATATAATTTTTCAGGAGTAGATCAATAAAAAAAAATTATTTTACTTAAATTATAAGATAATTTATAAAAATATTTACGTCAAAAAAATATTATCATTTTATAAATTAAATTATATTCATAATCTAAAATTTTTAAAGAATTATTTATATTAGAATTAATAAAATAAGAAAATAAAATTTTTTTACAAAAACTATGTATAGTATATATAGAAGAAATATCAATATTATTTTCATATTGTATTAATATATCTAGTATATTAGGAATATTTTTAATATATAAAAATATATGTTTTATATAATCATTTAAAAATATATTTTTTATAAAACAAATACGTAATTTTCTTAAATTATTAAGTATTCTTTTCTTAATTTCTAAACATGCTAAATCAGTAAAAGTAACAATTAATATATTATTTATAAATAAATTTGAAAATTTATTTTCTATATTTATATTTAATAAAAAACGTAAATATAATAAAGATAAAATATTTGTTTTTCCAGTACCAGCCGATGCTTCTATTAAATTAGATTTACCTAAGTATATATTTAAAAAATCTATATTATTTATCATAAAATTAAAATATTAATAATATTTTATATTATTAATTATTAAATTATTAAAAACAGGTAATAATCATTTTTCTATTTTATTTATTATAAAATTAATATTTAAAAAATTATAATATTTATTAATTATATAAGATATATAAATATCATTTATTTCTCCTTTAATAAAAAAATTTCCATATAAAATATTAAATAATTTTTTTTTAGCTTTAATAATATAGTTTTCATTTAATAAAATTTTATTATTAATATTATAAGCAGATAATATTCATATATTAGAAGATTTAGGTAAAAAAAATAAAGGATAATTATAACTATTTAAATATGCATTTACATATTTATTAATATAATAAATACATTTATATTTATTTATTGGTTTTAAACATCATATTCCATTATAACCATATAAATAACTATAATTAATACCACCTTTATAACAATATACTAAATGATCTATTCAAAATAATAAAGCATCTATTAAATTTAAATTTTTAGGTAATCATTTAATTAAACCTAAATTATTATATTGATTAATATAACCTTTTATATAAAAATTATGAAATTTTACATTTATAAAAACTTTATTAATTTTAAAATAATATTTCTTAATATTACTAATTAAATAAAAAATATTTTTTTTTTCTTTTTCTCATAATATTTTACCAAAATAACTTAAAGGTAAAAAATTTAAATTTTGTAAATATAAAAAAATATTTTTATTATATCCATATTTTATAAAAATATCTATTATTTTATATCTAAAAAAATAAATTTTTTTAATATCTAAATCAAAATATTCATTTTTACTAATATATATATTAGAAATAAAATAATTTATTTTATGAAAATAAAATAAAAAATATTTAATAGGATTAGATCAAAAATTATGTAATTCATTTAAACTAATAATATATTTTTTTTTATAAGTTTTAAAATAATTTTCTTTATTTATATAATTAAAAATATTTAAATTATATTTTTTAAATATTATATTTCTTTTTAAATAAATATATTTTTTTTTATTTAATTTACTAAAAAAATTTTTATATAAAAAAATATTTATATAATTTTTAAAATAAACTAATAAAATAGAAGGAAAACAAAAATTATTTTTTAAAAAACAAAAATTAATATAACTTATATATAACTTATCACAAAATAAAATTTTTTGTAAAAATAAATATTTATCATAACTTATTTTATCACGATCACCTAATCTTGAATTAATATTAATTAAATTAAAATCACAAAAATCTTTATTTTTAGGATACATATTTTCATTCATACCTATTAAACATGTAATTTTAAAAAATAAAGATTCAGAATAAATAAATGAACAAAAATTTATAGAATTTATAGAATATATTTTTTTTTTATTTTTATTTTTTAAAAAAAATATTAACATTTTTTTAAAAATATTAATATTTATATATTTATTAAATTTATATATATTATAAATATCTATAATATTTAAAAAATTTTTTTTATTTAAAAATATACTTTTATTAATATATTTCTTATAAAAAAAAGTTTTTATAAATTTTATACAAATAAAAATTCAATTATTAAATAAATATTTTTTATTTAAAATATCTTTTCAGTATAAAATTTTAAAAATAAAATCACATATTTTTTCTATTAAATTATAATAAAAATTATTAGAAAAAAAATTATAAGGTATAATATTATTTCAAATACAATTTTCATTATTTATACAAAAACCTAATAAAATTCTTTTTAAACTATTTATTCAACTTAAATAATTAAATTTTTTAAAATTAAAAATATCATTTTTAGAATTTACATTTAAACCTATATTTTTAATAATATATATTATAATTTTTAATTCTTCATAATTTATATTAAATTTTTTAAAAATTATTTTTTTTTTTAAAAAACACAATAATTCAATAAAATTAAATTCTAAATTAGATATATTTAATAAATTTAAAAAAATGTTTAATAATTCATTTTCATAAATATTATTACATTCTAAAATTTTATATGGTAAATATCTTTTATATTTTAAATCAGAAAAAACAGATTTAATATATGGATAATATTTATTAATATTAGTAACATTTACTATTATGTCACTAGGAACAATATTTTTATTTATAATTAAATCTAATAAAAAATTTTTTAAATTTATTATTTCTTCTAAATAACCATAAGATTTATTAATTATTATAGAATCATCTTTATTAAAATTTTTATTTTTATTATTTATAATAACATCTTTAAAATTTAAAATATTATTTTTAATAATATCCAATTTACTTTTTTTTTTTATATTTAAAAAATAATTTATTTCTTTTATATTAAATTGTAATAATAATAATAATAATTCAGAAAGACTTTTTCCATAACTTAATAATAAAGAATTATTATTATTTTTATTTTTATAAAAATTAAAAATTAATAAATCTTTTTTTAAATTATTTTTATTAAAAATATTATTTTCTTTATTATTAAAATAAAATGTTTCATATCAAAATTTATAAGAAGGATTAAATAAAAAATAATAAATATTTTTATAATTAGATATTAAATATAAAATATTTAAATAAATTGGAGGTATAAATGAAATATTAAATATACAAATATAATCAATAAAATTTTTAGGAAAAATAAAATTTTTATTTCTTAAAATTTTTAGAATTCTAATATAAATATTAGATTTATTTCACTTATATGAAAAATTATTAATAAAATATTTTATTATTTTTCTTCATAATATAGATTGTCATTTTTGATGTAAACAATCAATATTTTTAATTAATTTATAATTACTTCATTCATATAACCAATCTATTCTATACATCAAATATTCATCAAATATATTAGATATTTTTATAGATAAATTAAACAATTTATTATAATTATAATCATTTTTTAAATATTTTTTAATAGAATAAAATTCCTTTAAATTAATAACTTTAGGTAATATATTAAATATTATTCAAACTAAATTATATTTATTAAAATAATATTTTTTTGATAAATTAGATATATTTTTTTTACAAAATTTTCATATAAAATCACCTATTAATAAAAACTTAAAATTTGCACATATACCTATATTTTCAGATAAAAAAATTTTTAAATTTAAAGATATATTATTATTAGAAACTAATATAAATATTTTTGATAAAAAAATATTGTTTATAATATTTTTTTTAATTATATCTAAAATATTTTTTTTTAAAATATCTAAATTATTAGATTGATACAATATAAACATATACTTAAAAAATTAATTAATAAATTTTTTATAAAAATTAAATTATTTATAATTATAGACATAAATAATAAAAAAATACAAAAATAATAATCATTTTTTTTATTTAAAAAAAAATAAAAAATAGGAATTCTAAATTTTATTTTATAAGGTCATAAAAAAAATACACCTTTATAAGTAAACATATCACAAAAAATATGACTAAAATAACCTAAAAAAATAGCAAAAATTATATCAAAATTAAATTTTAAAAAAAATATATTAATATATATAATAAATAAAATCAATAATATTAAACCTAAAAAACTATGAGTAATAGTTCTATGTCCAAATAAATTAAATATCATAATAGATATAAATTTAAATTTATATCCTAAAAAAGATCTAGGATGGTCTATATCAGGTATTAAACATGATAAAAAAGAAATAGGAATAATACGTAATAAATCTAAGTAAATATTTAATTTTTTTAAAAATTTTCAAAAAAAAATTATAAATGATAAACAAAAAATTAAATGATTTTTTACACACACAAAAATCCTATTTTATTTAATAAAAATTAATATATAATTATAATAAAGTTTTAAATTATTTAAAATATAAAAAAATTTAAATATGAAATATAATAAATAATATAAATATGTTAAAAAATAGAGATCATAGAATAATAAATAAAAATTTAAATTTATATCATATTAGTAATATATCACCAGGAATGGTTTTTTGACATCAAAATGGATTTATTTTATTAGAAAATATAAAAAATATAATAAGAAAGAAATTAAAAAAATATAAATATGAAGAAGTAAATACTACATTTTTGATAGATAAAAATATATGAATTAAAAGTGGTCATTGAAAAAATTATAAAAAATATATATTTCATACAAAATATAAAAATAGAATATTATGTATAAAACCTATGAATTGTTTAGGACATATAGAAATATATAAACAAAAAATAAAATCTTATAAAGATTTACCTATTAGAATATCAGAATTTGGAATATGTCATAGAAATGAAAAATCTGGATCATTACATGGTTTAATGAGAACAAAATCATTTATTCAAGATGATGCACATATATTTTGTACTAAAAAAAAACTTAATATAGAAATATTAAAATGTATAAAAATGATTTATGAAGTATACAAAATTTTTAATTTTAAAAATATAAAAATATTTTTATCTACAAGACCAAATAAATATTTAGGTAATAAAAAAATATGAAATAAAATAGAAAATAAAATTATTAAATTATTAAAAAAAAAAAATATAAAATTTAAAATTAAAAATGAAGAAGGTGCATTTTATGGTCCAAAAATAGAATTTATTTTAAAAGATTGTTTAAATAGAGAATGACAATGTGGAACTATTCAAATAGATTATTTTTTACCTAAAAAATTAAAAATTATATATATTAATAAAAAAAATATAAAAAAAAATCCTATAATTATACATAGAGCAATTTTAGGTTCATTAGAAAGGTTTATAGGAATAATTATAGAAGAATATAATGGAAAATTACCAGTATGATTAGCACCAATAAAAATAGTAGTAATAAATATTTCAATAAAAAATTTAAAATATTCAAAATATGTATTAAATAAATTAATAAAAAATAATATTAATTCTATAGGAGATTTTAAAAATAAAAAAATAAATTATAAAATAAAAAAATATACTTTACAAAAAATACCTTATATAATAATATGCGGTAATAAAGAAGAAAAAAATAAAATAATAAGTGTAAGATCATATATAAATAATAATTTATATAAAATAACATTAAAAAAATTTATTAAAAAAATAAATAATAAAATAAAAAAATTTAAATAAGGATAAAATTATTAAAATTTATAAAAATAAAATATATTTTAAAAAACATAAAATTAATAATGAAATTAAAAATTATAAAATAAAATTAATAAATAATATTGATAAAAATAAAAATATAATTTTAACTACAGAAGCATTAAAAATAGCAAAAAATCTTAATTTAGATTTAGTAGAAATAAATCCTAATTTTAATCCACCAATATGTAAAATATTTGATTATGGAAAATACATATATAAAAAAAATAAAAGTAATAAAAAAAATATAAATAATAAAAAAATACAAATAAAAGAAGTAAAATTTAAATTTAATACAGATAAAAATGATTATAATATAAAAATAAATAATATAATTAAATTTATAAAAAAAAAATATAAAGTAAAAATATCAATTATATTAAGGGGAAGAGAAATAATACATAAAAACTTAGTAATTAATATGTTAAATAATATAAAAAAAAAAATAAATAATGATAAAAAAATTTTTATAAAAGAAACAATAAGAAATAGACAAATTTCAATGATATTAATACCAAAAAAATAATATGTTTAAAATAAAAAGTATAAATTCAATTAAAAAAAGAATTAAAAAAACTTCTTTAGGAAAATTAAAATTTAAATGTTGTAATTTACGTCATATTTTAACAAAGAAAAATAGAAAAAAAAAAAGAAAATTAAAAAAAAAAAAAATTATAAATAAATCAATTAGTAAAAAAATTAAAAAAATAAATCCATATTTATAAATAATATAATAAGATAATTTTATGGTTAGAATTAAAAGAAGTGTAATTGCTCATAAAAAACATAAAAAAATAATTAAAAAAGCTAAAGGATATTATTCTTGTAGATCAAAAACATATAAATCAGCAAAACAAGCTGTAATAAAATCAGGTCAATATTCATATAGAGATAGAAAACAAAAAAAAAGATATTTTAGAAAAATATGAATTATGCAAATAAATGCAAAAGTAAGAGAATATGGATTAACATATAGTAAGTTTATAAAAAAAATAAAAACTTTACTTAATTTAAATAGAAAAATATTATGTGAAATAATAAATAAAGAAAATAAAAGTTTTAACAAAATAATATCATTAATAAAAAAATAATAAAATAATTTATTTAAAATAAAATGTTAAATTTTAATAAATATATAAATAAATTTAATAAAAATATTAAAAATAAAAATAATATAAAATATATAGAGAAAATACGTATAAAATATTTAGGTAAAAAAGGATATATAAATAATTTAATAAAAAAAATTAAAAAATTATCTAAAAATAAAAGACCTAAATTAGGTAGAATAATTAACAAGATTAAAAAATATATAAAAAATAAAATATATTTAAAAAAAAAAAAAATAATAAAAAAAAATATAAAATTAAATAAAAATTATATAGATATTTCTTTACCAGGAAAAGTACCAATAATAGGAAATAAACATATTATTAGTATAACTTTAAATAAAATAGAAAATTTTTTTCAAAAACTAGGATTTTTAAATATAGTAGGTAATGAAATAGAAAATAAATATTATAATTTTGATTCATTAAATATTAATAAATATCATCCTTCTAGATCTAAAAAAGATACTTTTTGAATTAATAAAAATATTTTATTACGTACTCAAACATCTTGTTTACAAATAAAATATATGAAAAAAAAAAAACCTCCTATTAAAATAATTACATCAGGATGTGTTTTTAGAAAAGATTATGATAAAACTCATACTCCTATTTTTCATCAATTAGATTTATTTTTAGTTGATAAAAATATAAATTTTTGTAATTTAAAATATATAATTATAAAATTTTTAATGTATTTTTTTGATAAGAAAATAAAAATTAAATTTATACCATCATATTTTCCTTTTACAGAACCTTCAGCTGAAGTTTTTATAAAAAAAAATAACAAAAAGTGATTAGAAATATTAGGATGTGGTTTAATACATCCAAAAATATTAAAAAAATTAAATATTAATTCAAAAATATATTCAGGAATAGCTTTTGGTATAGGTATAGAAAGATTAATAATGATTAAATATAATATAAAAAATATAAAATTATTATATAAAAATAATATTAAATTATTAAAACAATTCTAATAATATGGTATAAAAATGAAATTTCATATAAAGTGAATTAAAAAATATATAAAAAATAATTTAAATATTAAAAATATAATTAATTTATTAAATAATAATGGTTTTGAAATAAATTGTATTAATTTATATAAAAATAAAAAATATATAATAAAAAAAATTATATCATATAAAAAATATTCATTAAAATGATCTTATATAAAAATAAAATATAAAAAAAAAATACATAAAATTTATACAATATATATTAAAGAAAATATAAAAAATAAATATATTTTAATTAATAAAAAAGATATAAAAAATAATTTTTTTTTTATTAAAAAAAAACAATATTATAAAGATTATATTTTTATATTATATAAAAAAAATAATATATTAAATAAAAATATAAAATATTTAAATAAAATAAATTTATTAGAAATAAATATACCTTATAATAAAACAAATTGTAATAATATATATTCTATATGTAAAGAAATATCAATAATAATAAAAAAAAAAATAAAAATTAATTTAAATAAAATAAAAAAAATAAAAAAAAATAAAATAATTATAAATAATAAATATATAAATAAAAATATAATTAATTATAAATATATAATAATAAAAAATATAAAAAATATAAATAAAAAAATTAATATTAATAATGAAAATAAATTAAATTTATTAAATATTAAAATTAATAATAATATAAAAGATATAATAAATTATATATTAATAGAATCAGGACAAAAAATAGTATATTTAGATTTAGATAAAATAATTAAATTTAATAAAATTAATAATAAAAATATTATAAAAATAAAAGAAAAATTTCTAATAAAAAAAAATATAAAAAAATATTATATTAAAAAAAATACTAAAAATTTAATTTTAATATCCCCATTATATAATTATAAATATTTTATTAAAAAAAATTTTTATAATAAAAAAATAGATAAATATATAAGTAATAATTATAAAAATATACAAAATATATTTTTACAAAAAACTTCTGAAATAATTAAAAAAATATATAAAGGAAATTTAAATAAAATTAATATAATATATAATTTAAAAAATAATAATAAAAAAAAAAAAAATAAAATTTTATTTATAAAATATAATTATATAAAAAAAAAAATAGGTTTTAATATAAAAAAAAAAAAAATTATAAATATATTAAAATTAATGGAATATAAATTAATTAAAAAAAAAAAAAAATATATTTCTATTAAAATACCAAAATGAAAAAATAATATAAATATAGTAGAAAATATTATATCTGAAATATTAAAAATATATGGATATAATAAAATTCCAATTAAAAATTTTAAAACAAATATAATTGTATCAAATAAAAAAAATATATCAAAAAAAATATATAATATAAAAAATATAATAACAAATATAGGTTATAAAGAAATAATAAATTTTCCATTTACT
This sequence comes from Candidatus Stammera capleta, assembly GCA_036689235.1. Classification (GTDB taxonomy): domain Bacteria; phylum Pseudomonadota; class Gammaproteobacteria; order Enterobacterales; family Enterobacteriaceae; genus Stammera; species Stammera capleta_Q. Next base: position 172,065 of record CP144769.1, read on the forward strand.
AATAAAATTAAAGAAAATATATTTTTTAAAAAAAAGAAAAATAATATTAAAATATATAATCCTCTATTAAAAAATATGAAATTATTAAGATATTCTTTAATACCAAATATGATAGATACATTAACTTTTAATATAAAAAAACAACAACAAGAAAGTATTAGTTTTTTTGAAATAGGAACATGCTTTAAAAAAAAAAAAAATAATAAAATAAAAGAAATAAAAAAATTATCTCTATTGAGATATGGATATAAAAATAAAAATAAATGATATATAGAAAATAATTTTTTTGATTTTTATGATATTAAAGGAGATTTAATATATTTATTTAAAAAAAAAAATAAAGAAAAATATTTAAATATTAAAAAATCAAATAATAAAATATTAGATAAATATCAAAATACAGATATATATTTTAAAAATAAAAAAATAGGTTATATGGGTATGCTAAATAAAAAAATACAATATAAATATTCTTTAAAATATTCAATATTTTTATTTGAAATAAAAATAAAAAATATATTATTTAAAAAAAATATTAAAATAAATAAAATATCAAAATATCAAAATAATAAAAGAGATATAACATTAATTATAGATGAAAAAATATCAATAAATAATTTAATTAAAACATGTTTTTTAATAAATAAAAAAATAATAAAAAAAATTAATATTATTAAAATATATAAAAACAATGAATTAAAAAAAAATAAAAAAAAAAATATAACTTTAAGATTAAATATACAAAATAATAAAAAAACATTAAAATCAAATGAAATAAATAATATTATATATAAATGTAAAAAAATATTAAAAAAAAAATTTAATGCATTAATAAATTAATTAATTGAATTATATTTAAAAATAAAAGGAAAATAATTATGAAGAAATATTTTTATATATCTATATTTAATATAATTAATATTAGTAAATATATATATAAAATATATAATTGAATATTATTTAGTTTATTAATAACATTAATCATATCATTTAATGTAATTAAAATACCGTATTTTTTTAAAATATTTTTTTTAAATAAATTTTTTTTATTTACTATATTATCAACACAATTAATAATTGTTTTTTTAATATCAAATTTTATTAATATAATAAATACAAAAAATATTATATTATTATTTATAATTTATTCAATATTAAAAGGAATATTTATATCAAATATATTTTTAATATATACATATAATTCAATAAAAATATCATTTTTAATATGTAATATTATATTTTATATTATGAGTATAATAGGATATAATTCAAAAAATAATCTAATAAAAATAGAAAATTTTTCATCATTATTAATAATAATAACTATTATAAGTATAATTATTAATATAATATTAAAAAATTCTTTAATTACTTACATTATTTCATATATAAATATATTATTATTTAGTGCATTAATATTATGAGATATTAAAAAATTAAGAGAAATAGAATTAAATGTAATAAAAAATAATAATAAAAATAAATATTCTATATTAGGAGCATTAATTTTATATTTAAATTTTATAAATTTATATTTATTTATATTAGAATTATCAGGTATTAAAATAATAAAAAAATAAATATAATTTTCTTATAAGAAAAAAAATATTTCTTATAAGAAAATAATATATTATTTAATATTTTTTTTTTTATATAAATTAATTGAATTTAAAATAATATTTTTTGCTTTATGAACATCATATCAATCATCAATTTTTACTCATTTATCTTCTTCTAAATCTTTATAATGTTCAAAAAAATATCATATATTATTTAATTTTTTTTTTGAAATATCACATATATCTTGAATTGAATCATATTTATTTGTAATATTATAATTAGGTACAGCTAATATTTTATTATCTTCACCACATTCATCAATTAATTTTAATACTCCTATAGGACGACAATGTATAACTGAATTAATATGTAAAGAATAATCACAAATTAATAATACATCTAAATAATCATTATCTTTAGATAAAGTATTATTAATATATCCATAATTAAAAGGATAAAATATAGGAATATTAATAAATCTATCTACTCAAATACAATTATATTTCTTACTTTTTTCATATTTAATATAATATGTATTTAAAGGAATTTCTATAATAACATAAATATCATTTGGAATATCTTTTCCTGATGGAATATTATTTTTCATTAATATAAATCCTTATATAAAAAATATTAACAAACAACTTAAATATAATATAATATATATATTATTATTATAAATATAAAAAATAAATTATGATTACAAATAATATTATATATAAATATATTAAAAAAATAAAAAAAATATTTAAAACAATTAAAAAAAAAATAAAAACAAAAATAGAAATTAAAATTAAAATTTATAAAGAAAAAAATATAAAAATAAAAAATAAAAAAATAGAAAATATAGATATCAAAAAAAATATATTATTAAATATAAATTCATATTTAAAAAAAAAAAAATGTAATATTATTTTAAATAATTTAAATAAAAAAAATATAAAAAAATGTATAAATTATATAACTAATAAAAAAAATTATATATTAAATAAAAATAATAATTTATTTGATAAAAATATATTTAATAAAAAACAAAAAAAAAATTTAGGAATATATTTTAAAGATAATTTTAATATTAAAGAAATAATTAATATATTAAAAAATATAGAACAAAATTCAATTAATTTAAATAAAAATATTTTAAGTGATGATACGATATTTAATAAAACAAAATATATATATATTATATATAATAATTATCACAAAATAAAAATTTATAAATGTAAATTTTATTTATTACTACATAATATAATTATCAGAAAAAAAAATATTATGGAATATGATTATATATATTTATATAGACATAAATTATTAGATATAATAAATAATTATCATAATTTAAATAAAAAAATAATAAAAAACATAAAAATTAAAATTAAACAAAAAAATATAAAAACTAATAATTATTCTATAATATTTAAAAATGAAATAAGTAGTGAAATTCTAGGATATTTATATAATCTAATAAATGGAAAAAATATATATAATAAAATATCAATTTTTCATAAAAAATTAAATAAAAGAATATTTCCTAAATGAATTGATATTATAGAAGACCCACATTTTTATAAAGGTATAGGTACAAAACCATTTGATAATGAAGGATTAAATACAAAAAAATATTATTTAATTAAAAAAGGTATATTAAAAACATGGATTTTAAATTCATATTATTCTAAAAAATTAAATAAAAAAAATACATTTAATTCAGGTGGAATTCATAATTGAATAATAAAAAATAATAAAAATAATATATCATTCAAAAAATTAATAAAATTAATGAATAATGGAATTATTATAGATAAACTTTTAGGACAAGGAATAAATATAAGTACAGGATTATATTCAAAAGGAATATCAGGATTTTTCGTAAAAAATGGAAAAATAAAATATTATATAAATGAAGCATTAATATCAGGTAATCTAATAGATTTATATAAAAACATAAAAAATATAAGTAATGATATAAATAATAATTCTAAAATTAGAATAGGATCAATCTTAATAAATAATATAAATGTAATAGGTAAAAAAAAATAATTATACTAATATTTATTTTAAATAATAATTTATAATTTTTATTAATTTTATATATTTAAATTATTAATAATTATTAATATATTTTATTTAATCTAAAATAAATTAAAAAAAATATTTTTAATATTATATAATTATTAAAAAATAAATTTAATAATTATAAAATAATAAAATTAAATTTAATTAAATATTTAATTTAAAAAAAAAAATATAAATTATAAAATATTTAAATATTTTAATAATTAATTTATATATATAAATATAAATTAATATCAATTAAAATATATATATATAAATGTTATAAAAATAATAAAAATGGAATATATATTAATATATATAAATAAAAGTTATTGAAATATAATGTATATATTATATTTAATTAATAAAATAATAGAATTTCCAATAATAATAATTACATATATAATATTATTTTATATATATATAAAAAATATAAAAAAAAGTAATAAATTTAAAATAATTTTACTAATAAATTTAACATTATTAATATCTTTAATAATAAAAGAAATAATAAAAAAAATAATATTTATAAAAAGACCATATATATATTTAATATATAAAATTAAAAAAGATAAAACTGTAAAAAAATATTATAAAATACCATTATGATTAAAAAAAAATTGAATAAGTAAAAAAAATAGTTCATTTCCATCTGGACATACAATATTTTCTATATTTTGAATAAAATTATATAAAAAAAAAAAAATATGATATATAAATATAATAAAAAATATATTTAAATTAATAATAATAAGTAGAATATTATTATATTTACATACAATAGAAGATATAATATTTAGTATTATATTAAATACAATAATTAAAAAAACAATATATTATATTTTAAAAATATAAAAATCTCTAGCTATTTTTGTATTAATAAAATATTTATAACAATCATTTAACATTAAAATAAGATCTTTATAAGAATATCTTGAACTAAAATGAGTAATAATTAATTTTTTTACATTATATTTTTTAGCAATTATAGCTGCTTGTATATTAGTAGAATGTCCTCTACTATTAGCTTCTTTATACATATTATTATTTAAAGTTGATTCATACACTAATAAATTTAAATTATATAAATATTTACATTTTTTTATTAAAGGAGAAGTATCTCCTAAAATAGCTATTTTTTTTCCAATTTTTTTTTTTCCTAAATATTTTTTTCCATTTATAATTTTATTATTAAAATTAATTTTGTGACCTAATTTTAAAAATTTATATATAGGACCTGGATATATACCTTCAGATATTAATTTATTTACATTTAAATTACCAGATTTATCACATTGTTTTATATAAAAACCATAACATTCTAATGTATGATTTAATAAAAAACAACTTACTTTATAATTACCATTATTAAATAATTTACCTTCTTTAATTTCAATAATTTTTAAAGGAAAATTAATATGACAATTAGTTAGTTTTAAAGATAAATTTATAAATTTTTTTATACCTTTAGTACCATAAATTTCTAATGAACTATTAGTATTATACATAGATCTACTAGTTAATAAACCTAATAAACCAAAAATATGATCACCATGCATATGAGTAATAAATATTTTTTTAATTTTATTTAATTTTATTGAAGTATACAAAATTTGATGTTGAGTTCCTTCACCACAATCAAATAATCAAATTTCATAAATATTATCATCTAAAATAAGAGCTATACTACTAACATTTCTTCTAATAGAAGGAGTACCAGCATTAGTACCTAAAAATTGAATATACATTAAAATACCAAAATAAAAAATTAATAATTACCAATATTTATTATATATATAATAAATTTATATAAATATTTAATTAAATAATAAATATTTTAAATAAAATAATATTTTAATAATATATTTTATGTTAAATTTAACATAATATCTATATAAAATTAATTTACCTATAAAATTTAAATAATATAAAAAATTATTATAAAATTAATAAAATATTTTAAAATATATAAAATTAATTTATATTATTTATAAATAAATATATAATTATATAAATAATTATTAAAATATAAATTATATTTAAAAAAATAAATATTTATTTAATTAAATAAAAGTAAAATAAATAATAATAATAAAATATATTATTTTATAAAAAATAATAATAAAATTTTTAAATATTATAATTAATTAAAATATTTTGATTATCAAAATATTATAAATTAATTTTAAAAATATATTTTATAAAACAATAAATATAAATATTAAATAAAATGAATAATAAAAATTTTATATATAAAAAAATAAATGAAGATATAAAAAATAAAAAATATAAAAAAATAATAACAAGATTTGCTCCAGAACCAAATGGTTTTTTACACATAGGTCATGCAAAATCTATATTTATAAATTTTGAAATTGCTAAATATTATAATGGTATATGTAACTTAAGATTTGATGATACAAATCCTGATACTATAAAAAAAAAATATATCTATTATATAATAAAAGATATAAAATGATTAGGTTACAAATGATATAAAAATATAAAATATACATCAGATTATTTTGATAAATATTATAATTATGCTTTAATATTAATAAAAAAAAATTTAGCATATGTAGAAGAATTATCAAAAGAAAAAATAAAAAAATATAGGGGAAATTTTAAAAAAAAAGGAAAAAATAGTCCTTTTAGAAATAGAAGTATAAAAGATAATATTAATTTATTTAAAAAAATGAAAAATGGATTATTTTCAGAAAAAAAAATGTGTTTAAGAGCAAAAATTAATATGAATTCAAAAAATATTATATTAAGAGATCCTATATTATATAGAATTAAATACAAAAAACATATAAGAACAAAAGATAAATGATGTATATATCCTACATATGATTTTTCACATTGCATAGCTGATTCTATAGAAAAAATAAGCCATTCTTTATGTACATTAGAATTTTTAAATAATAAAATATTATATAATTGAATTTTAAATAATATAGATATAAAACATAAACCAAAACAATATGAATTTTCAAGATTAAATATTACAAATAATATAACTTCTAAAAGAAAAATAAATGTTTTAATTAAAAAAAAAATAATAAAAAATTGAAATGATCCAAGATTAATGACTATATCAGGAATGAAAAAAAAAGGATATACAAAAAAATGTATATTAAATTTTTGTAAATATTTAGGAATAAGTAAACAAGAAAGTATAATAAATATTAATGTATTAAAAAATTTATTAAGAAAAGATTTAAATAAAACTTCATTAAGAACAATGGGAATAATAAATCCTATTAAAATAATTTTAATAAATATTAAAAAAAAAGAAAAAATATATATACCTAATCATCCAAATAATAATAGTTTTGGTAAAAGAAAAATATATTTATATAAAAAAATATATATAGATAAAAAAGATATTAAAATAAATAAAAATTTAAAATTGAATAAAATATCATTATTAAATAATAAATTAAAATTAAAATATTCTAAAATTATAATTATAAAAGATATAATATTTAATAAAAAAAATAAAATTAAATTTATAAAATGTAAAATTTCAAAAGAAAAATATATTAAAAAAAAATATAAAATAATACATTGAATATCAAAAAATGATTCAATAAAAGTAAAATTTAAAATATTTAAAAATTTATTTAAAAAATATAATTTATTAAAAAATAATAATAATTTTTTAAATTATATAAATAAAAAATCTATAAAAAATAAAATAGGATATATAAATAAAGATATATTAAATAATAAAAATAAAATTTTTCAATTAGAAAGAGAAGGTTATTTTAAAATTAAATTTAAAAATAATATAATATTAAATAAAATAATATCTTTAAAAAAATAATAATTAAATGAACAAATCTATTAAAATTAAAAAAAAAAAAAAAAATTTTTATAGAAATAATTTAAGTAAAATATTAAATTTTTTTTTATATAAAATATATTATTTTAATAAAAAAAACATAAAAAAAATAATAAATTTTTTTAGTAAAAAATATAATTTTCATAATTTAAAAAAAATATTTAAAAAAATATCTTTTATAATAGATAAAAAAATATTAAATATATATAAAAAAAAAAAAATATATAAAAAAATAAATATATTATATAATTTAATAGTAAAATTAAATAATAGTCATATATATATATATATATATATATTATATAATAAAAAAAATTTTTTTTTAATAAAAATAGATTTAGAAATATATACATATAAATATTTACCATTAAAAATAATAAATTACTTAATTTCAAAATTTAAATCAGATATAATATTAATTAATTATAAAATAACAAAATTTATAAATAAAAAAAATATATATAATAAATATAAAATAAAATCATTACAAAATTTTATAAATAAAAAGTATAAAAAAAAATATGATTTACTAGATATAAATTTATATAATGAAAATATATTCCAAACTAAAATGATAATTAAAAAAATAAATTTAAAGAAAAATATTTTTAATTATAAAAATAAAAAATTTAATAAAAAAAAAAAAATAAATATATTACAATTAATATGAAAAGAAATTAAAAAAATATATTATAATAAAAAAAAATTATAAAGTTAAAATTTTATATCCATTTTTAGTAACTAAAATAGTATGTTCATATTGAGCTGATAAACTATTATCTTTTGTTTTAACTGTTCATCCATCTTTATCAATATAAGTATCACTTTTACCTAAATTAATCATTGGTTCAATAGTAAAAACCATACCAGTTTTCATATAAAAATTATAATTATTTTTATAATGTAAAATTTGTGGAAATTCATGAAGTTTTTTTCCTATTCCATGTCCACAATAATTTTTAACTATAGAATAACCATAATAATTAATATATTTTTGTATATTTTTACCAATTAAATTAATTTTATTACCATTTTTAACATATTTAAGAGCATAAAAAATACTATTATAAGCAACATTACATAATTTTAAAATATTTATATTAGGAGTTCCTACAAAAAACATTTTAGAAGAATCAGAATAATATTTATTTTTACAAATAGAAATATCTATATTTATAATATCTCCATCTTTTAAAATACAATTGTAATCTGGTATTCCATGACAAACAACATTATTTACAGAAGTACATATGGATTTAGGATAATTCATATATCCTAAAATAGCAGGATAAGCTTTATAATAATTTATTATTTTTGAATGACATATATCATTTATATAACCAGTAGAAATACCTTTTTTTACATATTTTGAAATATATAACAATAAATTTTTTACTATATTTCCAACTAAAAACATATTTTTAATATCTTTATTATTTTTAACTATCATACAATTAATCCTTTTTTTTTAAAATAATATAATTAAATATAAAATATACATATATAATAATATAAAAATATATTTTAATAAATGGTAATTAATATGATAAATTTTTCGATTAAAGAAATGATAAAAGCAGGAATACATTTTGGTCATCAAACAAAATATTGAAATCCAAAAATGAAACCTTATATATATACAAAATACAATAAAATACATATTATAAATTTAAATAAAACTATAAAATTATTTAATATAGCAATTAAAGAATTAAAAAAATTACAAAAAAATAAAAAAAAAATATTATTTATAGGTACAAAAAAACAAGCATCTAAAATAATAAAAGAAACAGCAATTATTTGTAAACAATTTTATATAAATAAAAGATGATTAGGAGGTACATTAACAAATTGAAAAACAGTTAAAAAATCAATTAAATATTTAAAAAAATTAGAAAAAGAATATAAAAAACTATTATTAAATAAATATGTCAAAAAAAAAGAAATATTATTTAAAAAAAAAAAAATTAAAAAATTAAAAGATAATTTAGAAGGAATAAAAAATATAAAAGGATTACCTAATGCTATATTTGTAATAGATGCAAAATATGAAAAATTAGCAATAAAAGAAGCAAAACAATTAAAAATAAAAATTTTTTCTATAGTAGATACTAATAATAATCCAGATAATATAGATTATATTATACCAGGTAATGATGATTCAATAAAATCTATAAAATGATATTTAAATATAATATGCAAAACAATAAATTAAAAGAAAAAAAAATAAATTTAATAAAAAAATTAAGAAATTTAACTAAAATAAGTATAATAAAATGTAAAAAATCATTAGAAAATAATAATTATAATTTTGAAAAATCATTAATATATTTAAAAAAATTAAATATAAAAAATAAAAATATTACAAAAGAAGGTATTATTATAAATAAATGTAAAAATAATAATGCAATAATGTTAAAATTACTTTGTGAAACAGATTTTACTTCAAAAAATAAATATTTTAAAAAATTTGCAAATAAAATAATAAACTTTTGTTTAAAAAAAAATATATACAAAATAAAAAAAATAAATAAAATTTTTAAAAATAAATTAAAATATTTAAAAATAAAATTTAATGAAAATATTATTATATATAATATATGTCATTTAAAAGGGAAATATATAGGAAATTATTTATATAATAATAATAAAATAGGATCAATATTAAAAGTTAAAAGTAAAAAAAATAATATAGAAAAAAAATATATAAAAAAATTATGTATTCATATAACAGCAATGAATCCAAAATATATAGATCTTAAAAATATATCATTAAATATAATTAAAAAAAAAATAAAAAATAAATTAATTTATAATAAAAAAAAAATTAATGAAAAAATTAAAAAAAAAACTTTACTAGAACAAAAATTTATTTATAATAATAAAATTAAAGTAAAAGATTTTATAAATAAAAAAAATATTAAAATAATAAATTTTTATATATATAAAATTTAAATAATAATAATAAAATTGGAGGTATGGCCGAGTGGTTGAAGGCAACGGTCTTGAAAATCGTCAACGTTTTTCGTTCGAGAGTTCGAATCTCTCTACCTCCGTTTTATATTTTTTTTTTAAATATTTTTAAATAATTTTAATTAATATAATAATAATTATTTAAATTTAAATAATAAAAACATTTATATAAATAAATTATAAGTATAAATTAATAAAATAATATTTTTTATAATAAATAAATTTAATTATAAACAAAATAAAAATATTATAATTTATTATTAATATTATAAATAACAAATATATATTATAATAATTAAAAATATAATAAAATATTATTAAGTAATATATTTATAATTAATATATTTAAATATAATATAAATAATAAATAATTATTAATAAATTAAAATAAATATTTAAAATAATATTAATTTTACATAAATATATAATATTTAATAATAAGATAATTAAAATAACATATATATTGAATATATTTTTAAAATAATTAAAAAATATTTATATATAAATATAAAATAAAATAAATATAAGTATATAAAATAATTTAATTTAAATAATATAATATAATTTATTTTAAAATATTTTAAAAATATTTATTAAAATAAATAAAAAACTTAATTAATATATAAAAATTCTTAAATATCAAATAATAATAATATAATTTTAAAATAAATTTAATTTTATTTTTTTATAAATAATAAATTATTATATAAAATATGAATATTAATTACATTAAAAAAAAAATATTAAAAATAAAAAAAAAAATAAAAATATTTTCTTATTATTATTTTAATAAAAATAAAAGTATAATTTCAGATGAAAAATATGATTTATTATTAAAAAAATTAGAAAAACTTGAAAAAAAATATCCATTATTAAAATCTAAAAATAGTCCAACAAAGAATATATATTATAAATTTAAAAATAATTTTATAAAAAAAAAACATAGTATACCAATGTTATCAATTAAAAATTTTTATTCATTTAAAGAAATAAAAAAATATTTAAAAAGAATAAATAAAAAATATAAAATAAATAACTTTTGTTGTGAATTAAAAATAGATGGAATGGCAATTAGTTTAATTTATAAAAATAATTTATTATATAAATCTTTAACTAGAGGTGATGGTATATATGGAGAAAATGTAATAAAAAATATAAAATATATAAATTCAATACCTAAAAATATAAAATTAAAAAAAAATATATATAATATAGAAATAAGAGGAGAAATTTATATTTCTAAAAAAAAATTTATTAAAATAAATAAAAATAAAATATTTTCAAATAGTAGAAATATAATTTCAGGAACAGTAAGAAATTCAAATAAAAAAATAATAAAAAAAAGAAAATTATCATTTATAGCATATGACATAATTATTAATAATAATAGAAAAATTTTTTTAACTCAATATAAAAGTTTAAAAAAAATTAATAAATTAGGTTTTAAAATAGATAAAAAAACTAAATTAATTAATAATATTAAAGATATAAAAAAATATTATAATAAAATTAAAAAAATAAAAAAAAAAATAGATTTTGATATTGATGGAATAGTAATAAAAATAAATAATAAATTAATACAAGAAAAAATAAAAAATAATAATAAATATATTAAATGATGTATAGCATGAAAATTTCCATCTAAAAAAAAAATAACAAAAGTAAAAAATATAATTTTTAAAATTAATAAAACTGGAATAATAATACCTATAATTATAATAAAAAAAATAAAAATACAGCAAGTTAAAATTAAAAAAATTAATTTATATAATTTAAATTATCTAAATAAAAAAAAAATAAATATAGGAGATAATGTTATAATAGAAAGAAGTGGAAATGTTATTCCAAAAATAATTAAAATAATTAAAAAAAATAAAAAAAAATATTTTATAAATAAATGTCCTTTTTGTAAAAAAAAAATAAATATAAATGAAAAAATTCCAAAATGTTATTATAAAAAATGTTATAAAAAAATAATAAGTAAAATAATATATTTTTGTTCAAAAGAAGCATTTAATATAATAGGATTAGGAAAAAATATAATTAAAAAATTAGTAAAATATAAATGTATAAAAAATATAATAGATATATTTAAAATTTCAAAAAAAAAATTAATTAAAATACCTAAAATTAAAAATAAATTATCAAATAATATAATAGAATCTATAAATTTATCAAAAAAAAAAATAAAATTAAATAATATAATAAATTCTATTTCAATTCCAAATATAGGAAAATATTCTTCAATTAAAATAAGTAAAAATATAAATTGTTTTAAAGAATTTATTAATTTAAATAAAAAAAAAATTTATAAAATAGAAAACATAAGTAAAAAAAAAAAAAAATCAATAATAAAATATTTAAATAATAAAAAAAATATAAAATTTTTAAAAAAATTAAATAAAATTTTATTTAATTAAAAAAATTTTTAATACAATATTTTATTCTATATAAAAATTTTTTTTTTTTTAATAAAAAAATTATTTTATTAATACTTGGTGTATTTTCTTTACCTGTTATAAAAAAATGTAAAATTTTAAATATATAATTAATTTTAATATTAAAAAATTTTTTAATTAAATTATTAATACATAAATTGATATTTTTAATATTTCATATATATATATTAAATATTTTTTTATATAAAAATGATAATATTAAAAAAGAATTATTATTATTATATTTATTTACAAGTAAAGAATTAAAATATATTTTTTTATTAAAAATTAAACAAAAATATACTATATCTTTAATTAAATAACTTCTTTTAATAATAAAAGATATTATTTCATCTAAATTATCAATATTATCTAAAAATATTTTATTATTAATAATAAAATATTTAAAATAAATTTTAAATTTTTTATAAGATATATTATATAAATAATATTTATTTAAAAATAAAATTTTTTTATTATTTAAAATACAAGGTGATTTATTTATTTTAAATAAATTATTTATATATTTCATTTCATTTATATCATTAAATTTAATATTTAAATAATTTCTACCTATATTTAATAAATAATTTAATATAGATATTGGTAAATATCCATCATAAATATATTTTTTTATATTAAATAAAAAATTTTTTTTAGATATTTTTTTTTTATTTTTATCTAACATAATTGGTAAATGAACATATTTAGGAATTTTATAATTTAATGATTTTAAAATATTTATTTGTCTAGGAGTATTATTTATATGATCTTCACCTCTTATTACATGACTAATAGACATATAATAATCATCAATTATTACACAAAAATTATAAGTTGGAGTTCCATCACTACGTTGTATTATAATATCATCTAATTGATTATTATTAATTACTATATTTTTAAATATAATATCATTAAAAAATACATCACCATTTAATGGATTTTTAAATCTCACTACATATGATTTATTTTTATAATTAAAATATTTATTTCTACAAAAATTATCATATTTTGGTTTTAAACCATTTTTAATACATATATTACGTATATTATTTAATCTTTTATTAGAACAATAACATTTATATGCTAAATCATTAGATAACATATAATTTATTATATTAATATATTTTTCAATTCTACTAGATTGATAATATACTTCATTATCTCAATATAAACCTAATCACTCTAATGTATATAATATATAATCAGAATATTTTTTATTAAATTTATTATATTCAGTATCTTCTATACGTAAAATAAATTTACCATTATTTTTTCTTGCATATATTCAAGAATATAATGCAGTTCTTATATTACCAATATGTAAGTATCCAGTTGGACTAGGAGCAAATCTTGTAATAATATCATTATTCATATTTATTAATTAAAAAAAAAAATTAAATTTATATATTATAATTATATAATTTTAATAATAACATTTATTTTATAAAATTTATAATTAAAATATATGAATAAAAAATATATAAGAAATTTTTCAATAATAGCTCATATAGATCATGGAAAATCAACATTATCTGATCGTATAATAGAAATATGTACTGGAAAAAAAATAAGTAAAAAAAATTCTAGAATTTTAGATTCAATGGAAATAGAAAAAGAAAAAGGAATAACTATAAAATCACAAAGTGTATTATTAAAATATAAATTTAAAAAAAAAATATATAAATTAAATTTAATAGATACACCAGGACATATAGATTTTAATAATGAAGTATCCAGATCATTATATATATGTGATGGAGCTTTATTATTAATAGATTCAATAAAAGGTATACAATCACAAACAATAACAAATTATAAAATAGCAAAAAAATTAAATATTAAAATTATACCTATAATAAATAAAATTGATTTATTATATAATGATATAAAAAATATAAAAAATCAAATAAAAAATATATTTAAAATAAAAAAAAAAAAAATAATTTTGTGTTCAAGTAAAAAAGGAATAGGAATAAAAAATATTATATTAAAAATAATAAAAAATATTCCTTATCCAAAAGGATCTATAAATTTACCTTTACAAGCAATAATAATAGATTCATATTTTGATAAATATTTAGGAATATTTTTTTTAATTAAAGTTATTAATGGAAATATTAAAAAAAATGATATTATTAAAATAATAAATTTAGATAATAAAAAATATTATATAAAAACAATACATATATATATACCAAAAAAAAAAAATATAAATATTTTATATTGTGGTGAAATAGGTTGAGTATCATGTAATATAAAAATAATAAAATATTTTAATCCAATAGGTAAAGTAATAACAGATTATAAAAATAATAATTTAATTAAAATATCTAATTTTAAAAAAACAAAACCACAATTATATGCTAGTATATATCCTGAAAATAATAAAAATTTTTTATATTTTAAAAAATCAATAGAAAAATTAAGTTTAAATGATTATTCTTTTGTTTTTAAACAAGAAAATTCTTATTTATTAGGAAATGGATTTAGATGTGGTTTTTTAGGAATATTACATGTAGAAATTATAAAAGAAAGATTAAAAAAAGAATATAATTTAAATATAATAATAACTTCACCATCAATAATTTATAAAATAATAACAAAAAAAAAAAAAATATTATATATAGAAAATCCAAATAAATTACCACCAAAAAATGAAATAAAAGAAATACAGGAACAAATATCAATATGTAAAATAATTACACCACAAATATATTGCGGTAAAATAATTAATTTATGTATAAATAAAAGAGGTATACAAAAAAAAATAATATATTTTAATAATAATAATGTTTATTTAAAATATGAATTACCTACTAATGAAATAATAACAAATTTTAGTAATATAATTAAATCAATATCTCAAGGATATGCTTCATTTCAATATAAATTTAAAAAATATAGAAAATCAAATATTGAATTAATAGAATTTTTAATAAATAATAATAAATTAGAAGGATTTTCTATATTAATACATAAAAATAAAATAAAAAAATATAGTGAAAATATTATAAATACAATAAAAAAAAATTTAAATAAACAACAATTTGAAATTAAAATTCAATCAAAATGTAATAATAAAATTATTTCTTCATGTATAATAAAATCTTTTAGAAAAAATGTAATTTCAAAATGTTATGGCGGAGATGTTACAAGAAAAAAAAAATTATTAGAAAAACAAAAAAAAGGTAAAAAAAAATTAAAAAAAATTGGAAATATATTAATATCATCAAAAATATATTTTGAAACAATTAAAAAAAAAATTTAATATGACATATAATAAAATATTATTTTTTATAATAATAATAAACTTTATAATTAAAATATACAATAATTTAAATAAAAAAAAATATTTCATTAACATAATTAATATTAATTCTATATTGATATTTATATTTATATTTAGATCTTTTATTTATGAACCATTTAAAATACCATCAGCTTCAATGTTACCAAATTTATTAATTGGTGATATGATACTCGTAAATAAAACAAAATATAATATAAAAAATCCATTAACAAATAAAACTATATTAAATATAGGTAAACCTAATTATGGAGATATAATTGTATTTCAATATCCAAAAAATAAAAAAATATATTATATAAAACGTATAATTGCTTTACCTAACGATAAAATAATATATAACAAAGAAAGTAAAAAAATTAGTATATATAAATTTAATAAAAATAAAAAAAAATATTACAAAAAAAATATTGTAAAATATAAAAATATTAAGATAAATAATTTTATAGAAGAGATATATATATCAAATAATAATAATATATATGAAAATTTTTTTAATATAAAAAAAATAAATATAATTAATTTAAATAAAAAAATATTTTCAAAAATAATATTTTTAATTAAAAAAACAGAATATATTAAAAATAATAAATATAAAATATTATTAATACCATATAAAAAAAAATATAAAAAAAAAATAAAAAAATGAATTATACCTAAAAATAAATATTTTGTTATGGGAGATTATAGAGATAATAGTAAAGATAGTAGATATTTAGGATTTATAAATAAAAATTTAATTATAGGAAAAGCAGAGTATATATGAATGAGTATAAATAAACAAAAAAATTTTTTATCAATATATATAAGATTTAATAGAATAGGTAAAATAATTTAAAATTTATGATTAATATAAATTATTTAGAAAAAAAAATAAAATATAAATTTAATAATAAAAAAATATTATTATTATCTTTAACACATAAAAGTTATAATAAAAATCATAATGAAAGATTAGAATTTTTAGGAGATTCAATATTAAATTTTATTATTACAAATAAAATATATAAAAAATTTTATAATTTTAAAGAAGGATTAATGACAAGAATTAGATCTAAATTAGTAAATAAAAAAAATTTATTTAAAATTGCAAATAAAATTAAATTATATAAATATATATTATTAGGAAAAGGTGAAATTAAAAATAATAAAAAAAATAATAAAAAATCTATTTTGGCAAATACATTAGAAGCTATAATAGGTGCCATATTTATAGATAGTAAAAATATAAAAATAATAAAAAAAATAATAATATATTTATTTTTTAAAAATCAAATATTAAATAAAAAATATAATTATAAAGATTATAAAACTTTATTACAAGAATACTTACAAAAAATAAAATTACCATTACCCATATATTTTTTAGGTAAAAAAAAAGGAAAAGATCATAAACAAATATTCACAATATATTGTAAAATTAATAATTTAAATAAAATCAATAAAGGTATAAGTTATAATAAAAAAAATGCTGAACAAATAGCTGCTAAAAATACATTAATAAATTTAGGATTAATTTAATAATGAAAAAAAAATGTATTTATATATCTATAATAGGTAGAAGTAATGTAGGAAAATCTACTTTATTTAATTTATTAATTAATAAAAAAATTTCTATAACTTCAAAAAGAAAAAACACAACTAAAAAATATATTTTAGGAATTAATACTATAAATAATAATCAATATATATATATTGATACTCCTGGATTTAATAATTATAAAAATTTTAAAAAAATATTTAATAAAATAAATTATTTTTTAAACAAAAATATATATTTAAATATTAAAATAAATTTAATAATAATAATTATAGAAAATAAATATTTCTTTTACGAAAAAAAAATAATAAAAAAAATAAATATAAAAAAAATACCAATATTAATATTAATTAATAAAATAGATAAAATAAAAAATAAAAATATAATACTTAATTTTATTAAAAAATTAAAAAATAATATAAATAATGAAAATATTATACCTATATGTATAAAAAAAAAAAAACATATAAAATATTTACAAAATATAATAAATAAATATTTAATAAAATCTAAACATTATTTTAAAAAAAATATAAAAACAATACATAATATAAAATTTATAATTAAAGAGATAATAAAAGAAAAAATTTTAAAATTTATAAGAGAAGAAATACCATATAATATATTAATAAAAATAAAAAAAATTATAAATTTAAATAAAAAAAAAATAATTTTTTGTAATATATATACAAAAAATAAAAGACATATAAATATAATAGTAGGTAAAAATGGAAAAAATATTAAAAATATAAATAATTTATCTAAAAAAGATATAGAAAAATATTATAATAATAAAAAAAAAATAGAATTATTTATTCATATAAAAAAAAAAAATGATAAACTGAAAAAAAATAATAGGTAAAGAAAAAAAAAAAAAATATTTTATTAAAATGAAATATTTTTTAGAAAAAGAATATAAAAATAAAATTATATATCCTAAAAAAAATAAAATTTTTGAAGCATTTAAATTAACAAAATTTGAAAATATTAAAGTAGTTATTGTAGGACAAGACCCTTACTGTAATAAAAATCAATCACATGGACTTGCTTTTTCTTTATTACCTAATATTAAAATAACTCCTTCTTTAAAAAATATATATATAGAAATAAAAAATGAATATCCAAATTTTAAAATTCCTAATAATGGATATTTATTAAATTGAACTAAACAAGGAATTTTATTATTAAATAGTATTTTAACTATAGAAAATAAAAAAATTTTATCACATAAAAATATAGGATGAGAAATATTTACTAACAATATAATTAAATATATAAATAAATATAAAAATAATATTGTATTTTTATTATGAGGTAAATTTGCTCAAAAAAAAATAAATTTAATTAATAAAAATAAACATTTAATATTAATATCTTCTCATCCATCTAAATTATCTTTTAATAAAGGATTTTTAAATTGTAATCATTTTAAAAAAACTAATTTTTTTTTAATTAAAAAAAATAAAAAACCTATAATATGATAAGTTAATAACTAATATCCATATTTTTATATATTATAGATATATTTCTTTTAGCAATCTTTTTAACTTTTAATTTACCATTTAATAATATTTTTTTTAAAAAATTTTTTTTTTTTCTAAAAAAAAAATATTTATTTTGTAAATTTTTTAAAAAATTATTTAATTTTAAAATAAGTATATCTTTAAATTCTTTATATGAAAAATTTTTAAATTTATTTTCTAATTTTAAAATAGATATATTTTCTATTCCAGAAAATATATCTAATAAATTAGATATACCAGGTTTATTAATTTTATCATATAAAATCTTAGGAGGATTTTGAGAATCAGTTATAGAATTACTAATTTTTTTTTTAATATTATCAATATTATCCAATAAATAAATAACATTATTTTTATTAATATCAGATTTAGACATTTTTATATAAGGATTACATAAAGACATTATTTTAGAACAATCTTTAGATAAAATATATTCAGGAATAACAAATATATTTTTAAAATAAAATTTATTAATTCTATTAGCAATTATTTTAGTTAACTCTAAATGTTGTATTTGATCATATCCAATAGGAACATAATTAGAATTATATAATAATATATCTGCAGACATTAATATAGGATAATTTAATAAAGCACAATTTATTTTATTTTTTTTATTTTTAAATTTACTTTTAAATTGAGTCATTCGATTTAATTCACCTATATATGTATAACAATTTAATATTCAATAAAGTTTCATATGTTCAATAATATTAGATTGTAAAAAAATATTACAATTCATAGGATTTATACCAATAGCTAATATTATAGATAATAAATCATAAATATAATTTTTAATTTTTGTTTTATCTTTTATACTAATTAATGAATGTAAATCAGCAATACAAAAAAAACAATTATACTTATTTTGATTATAAAATCAATTTTTTAATACTCCAATATAATGACCAATAGTTAATTTTCCAGTAGGTTGAATAGCACTAAAAATATTTTTTTTTTTAATCATTTTAATTATTTAAATAAATTTTTAGAATTTAATAATTTCTTTAAATTAACTGAAGCTAATTCTTCTTTATTCATATTTAAATTTTTATTATTACTTTTATTATTTTTTTTATATTTATTTTTATTTTTATGATATGAATATCCTGTTCCACATGGAATTAATCTACCAACTATAACATTTTCTTTTAAACCTTTTAATTCATCTATTTTAGATGAAATTGCAGATTCTGTTAAAATTTTAGTAGTTTCTTGAAAAGAAGAAGATGATATAAAAGATTCTGTAGATAATGAAGATTTAGTTATTCCAAGTAAATTAAAATTATATTTAATTAATTTTTTATTATTCTTTTTCAATTTTTTATTAATAATTCTTACTCTAGAAATTTCCATTTGATCACCAATTAAATATTTAGTATCTCCTGGATCTTTTATTATTACTTTACGTAACATTTGTCTAATTATAACTTCAATATGTTTATCATTAATTTTTACATCTTGTAAACGATATATATTTTGAACTTTATTAATAATAAATTTAGTAACATATTTTATTCCACGTAATCTTAATATATCATAAACAGATTCAATTCCTTCAGATATAATATCTCCTTTATTAACATATTCACCTTCTAAAATATGAAGTTTTTTTCACTTAGGTATCATTTTTTCATATTTTTTATTATTATTTTTAGAATTTATAATTAAACGATATTTACCTTTAGTTTCTTTACCAAAACTTATAAAACCAGAAATTTCAGCTAATATAGCTTTATCTTTTGGTTTACGAGCTTCAAATAAATCAGCAACTCTAGGTAAACCTCCAGTTATATCCCTAGTACCTCCATATTCTTGAGAAATTCTAGCTAATATATCACCTTTTTTAACATAACTATTATTTTTAACTTTAACTATTGATTTATTAGGTAAAAAATATTGTACAGGAATTTCATTACCTAATAACATAATATCATTATTATTTTTATCAACTATTTTAATACAAGGTTTAAAATTTTTATTAATATTAATATATTCAGTTTTATCTAATATAACTATAGATGACATTCCAGTTAAATAATCTTTTTTTTTTATAAAAGTTTTATTTTTATACATGTCTATAAATTTTACATAACCATCAACTTCAGTTATTATAGGAATACTATGAGGATCTCAACTAACAATTATTTCACCAGATTTTACAAAATCTCCATCTTTTTTTTCTATAACAGAACCATATAATATTTTATAATTTTCTTTAATAATACCTTCTTCATTAATAATTTTTAATTCAGCATTTCTAGAAATAACAATTAATTTATCTAAAGAATTTCTTATATATTTTAATTTATAAAATTTAATATATCCATTATTTTTAATTTTAATATTATAATCAGTTACCATTCTAGATGCAGCACCACCTATATGAAATGTTCTCATAGTTAATTGAGTTCCTGGTTCACCTATAGATTGAGCAGCAATAACTCCTATAGCTTCTCCTTCATTTATTAAATGATTTTTAGCTAAATCTCTACCATAACAATATGAACATACTCCAAAATTAGTTTCACACATAACAACAGAACGAACTTTTACATTATATATTCTTAATTTATCAATTAAATTACATAATTTATCATCTAATAATGAATTTCTTTTAATTAAAATTTTATTTTCCTTAGAAACTATATTTTCTGCTAAAACTCTACCTAATATACGTTCTCTAAGAGTTTCTTTAATATAACTACCTTCTATAATAGAATACATATTTAAATATTTTTTAGTTTTACAATCTTTTTCAATAATAACTAAATCCTGAGCTACATCTACTAATCTACGTGTTAAATAACCAGAATTTGAAGTTTTTAAAGCAGTATCCGCTAAACCTTTTCTTGCACCATGAGTAGATATAAAATATTGTAGTATATTTAATCCTTCTCTAAAATTAGAAGTTATTGGAATTTCAATTATAGAACCATCAGGTTTAGCCATTAATCCTCTCATACCTGCTAATTGTCTAATTTGAGCAGAAGAACCTCTTGCACCAGAATCAGCCATCATATATATACTATTAAAAGAATCTTGTTTTTTTAATTTATTATTTATATTTATTAATTCTACTGATAAATTTTTCATCATAGATTTAAAAATATTTTCATTAGCATTAACTCATATATCAATTATTTTATTATATTTTTCATTATAAGTTACTAAACCATAATCAAATTGTTTTTGAATTTTATTAACTTTTTTTTCAGCTTTTTTAATAATTTTATTTTTATTTTTTGGTATTAACATATCATCTATACCAACAGATAAACCTGATATAGTAACATATTTAAAACCAATATACATAATATTATCAGCAAAAGTAGCAGTTTCTTCTAAACTTAATAATTGATAACATTTATTAAAAATAATAGATACCTTTTTTTTATTAATATTTTGATTAACTAAATCAAAATTTAAACCTTTAGGAAAAATATTTCATAAAATTAATCTACCAATAGTAGTAATTACTATCCTTTCATTTTTAACTAAATTTCCACAATCATCTTTCAAAAATTCACATATTTTAGCTTTAACTATAGTATGAATAGAAATTAAATTATTATCATATAAAAATATAGCTTCATCTATATTAGAAATAAAAATATTTTTATTTAAATAATTTACTTTCTTTTTAGTCATATAATATAATCCTAAAACTACATCTTGAGAAGGTACAATAATAGGTTCACCATTTGCAGGAGATAAAATATTATTAGTAGACATCATTAAAATACGAGATTCTAATTGAGCCTCTAATGTTAAAGGAATATGAACCGCCATTTGATCCCCATCAAAATCAGCATTAAAAGCAGAACAAACTAAAGGATGTAATTGTATCGATTTACCATCAATTAATAATGGATCAAAAGCTTGTATACCTAATCTATGTAAAGTAGGAGCTCTATTTAATAAAATAGGATGTTGTTTTATAATATCTTCTAAAATATCTCAAATAATATAATCTTCATTATCAACAATTTTTTTAGCAGCTTTAATAGTATTAACTATACCATCACTTTGTAATTTACTATAAATAAAAGGTTTAAATAATTCTAAAGCCATTTTTTTAGGTAAACCACATTGATTTAATTTTAAATAAGGACCAACTGTTATTACAGATCTTCCTGAATAATCCACTCTTTTTCCTAATAAATTTTGTCTAAATCTTCCTTGTTTACCTTTTATCATATTTGCTAAAGATTTTAATGGTCTTTTATTAGAACCAAGTATAGAAAAACCTCTTTTACCATTATCTAAAAGAGCGTCAACAGCTTCTTGTAACATTCTTTTTTCATTTTTTATAATTATTTCAGGAGCAAATAAATCTAACAATCTTTTTAAACGATTATTACGATTTATAACTCTTCTATATAAATCATTTAAATCAGAAGTAGCAAATCTACCACCATTTAATGGTACTAAAGGTCTTAAATCAGGAGGTAAAACAGGTAATACATCTAAAATCATTCATTCAGGTTTATTATCAGAATTAATAAAATATTCTATTAACTTTAATCTTCTTATTAATTTTTTTTTTTTAATATATGAAATATTATTTTCTAACTCAATAGATATTTTTTTATACTCATTATTTAAATTCATATTTTTCAATAAATATTTTATAGCTTCTGCACCCATTTTAGCAATAAAATTATCATTAAATTTATTTAAATAATTTAAATATTCTTCTTCATTCAAAATTTGATATATTTTTATTTTTTTAATATTAGATTTAATTACTATATAAGATTCAAAATATAAAATTTTTTCAATATTTTTTAAAGAAATATTAAGTAATAAACTTATCCTAGAAGGTAAAGATTTTAAAAATCATATATGAGCTATAGGAGTAGCTAAATTTATGTGACCCATCCTTTCACGTCTTACCTTTGATTTAGTTATTTTAACACCACATTTTTCACATATTATTCCTTTATATTTTAACCTTTTATATTTACCACATATACATTCATAATCTTTAATAGGACCAAAAATACGAGAACAAAATAAACCATCTCTTTCTGGTTTAAAAGTACGATAATTAATAGTTTCAGGTTTTTTAACTTCACCATATGATCAAGATTTTATAATCTCAGGAGAAGCTAATGTAATTTTTATAGAATCAAACTCTTTTTTATTAAATCTAATTTTTGAAAAATTATTCATAAATTAATATTCCTAAAAAATTTATAATAATTTATTTATTAACTATTCTTTAATTCAATATTAATACCTAAAGAACATATTTCTTTTATTAAAACATTAAAAGATTCAGGTATATTAGGTTCCATTTGATAATTACCTTTTATTATATTTTTATATATTTTAGTTCTTCCAGAAATATCATCAGATTTTATAGTTAACATTTCTTGTAAAGTATAAGCAGCACCATAAGCTTCTAAAGCTCATACTTCCATTTCACCAAATCTTTGTCCACCAAATTGTGATTTACCACCTAAAGGTTGTTGAGTTATTAAACTATAAGAACCAGTAGATCTAGCATGTATTTTATCATCAATTAAATGATTTAATTTCATAATATACATATAACCAACAGTAACTGGTCTATCAAATTTATTTCCAGTTAAACCATCATATAAATCAATTTGACCAGATTCAGGTAAACCAGCTATATTTAATAATTTTTTTATTTCAAATTCTTTTATTCCATCAAAAACAGGAGTAGAAATATAAACTCCATTAATTAAACTTTTAGCAAAAATAATAAATTCATTATCATCTAACAAATCTAAATTAATATCATTTTTATTTTTATTTATAGAATAAATTTTTTTTATATAAGATTTAATTTTAGAAATATTAAAATTATTATTTAACATATAATTAATATTATTACCAATTGTTTTTAACGCCATACCTAAATGAACTTCTAAAACTTGACCAACATTCATACGAGAAGGAACACTTAAAGGATTTAATATAACATCTATAGGTACACCATATTTATCATAAGGCATATCTTCAATAGGACATATTTTAGAAACTACACCTTTATTTCCATGTCTACCAGACATTTTATCTCCTACTTGTATATAACGTTTAATAGCTATATAAACTTTAACTATTTTTAAAATACCAGGAGTTAATTCATTAAATTCAATAATTTTATTAATATAATTATTTAATTTTTTATCAAATATATTTTCTAATTTTTTATATGAATTAACTAAATTAAAAATTTTTTTTTTAATATTTAAATCATTTAATTCTAAATTATATATATTATTAATATCAAAATCTAAAGATAAAAAAATATTAAATTTATATAAAATTTTATTTATATAATTAATTAAATTTTCTTTAAAATATAATAATTCCATATTTATTTTTTTTTTAATATTATTCAACTTATCTTTTTCAATATTTAAAGCTCTTTTATCTTTAGATAAACCATCTCTAGAAAAAATTTGTACATCTATAACTTTACCATTACATCCACTAGGAACTCTTAAAGAAGAATCTTTAACTTCAGAAGCTTTTTCTCCAAAAATAACACGTAATAATTTTTCTTCCGGACTTAATTGAGTTTCTCCTTTAGGAGTTATTTTACCAACTAAAATATCTCCAACAGAAACCTCTGAACCTATATTTATTATTCCACTTTCATCTAATTTAGATAAGGAATAATTACTAATATTAGGAATATCAGAAGTAATTTCTTCAGAACCTAATTTAGTATCTCTACATATACAACATAATTCTTGAATATGTAATGAAGTAAATATATCTTTATGAACTATATTTTCAGAAATTAATATAGAATCTTCAAAATTATAACCATATCAAGACATAAATGCTACACGAACATTTTGTCCTAAAGATAATTCTCCAAAATCAGTGGCAAAACCATCAGCTAAAATATCCCCTTTTTTTACTTTATCTCCTAATTTAACACAAGGTCTTTGATTTATACAAGTATTTTGATTAGAACGTAAATATTTAAATAAATCATATGAATAAATATTATTAAATAAATTATTATTATCTTTATTAAATTTATTTTCTATAATTATTTTAGATGAATCAACATATTTAACAAAACCTTTACTTTTAGATATAACACAAATACCAGAATCATTAACAATTATACGTTCCATTCCAGTACCTACTATTGGTCTTTCTGAAATTAAACAAGGTACAGCTTGACGCTGCATATTAGCTCCCATTAAAGCTCTATTAGCATCATCATGTTCTAAAAAAGGAATTAAAGAAGCTCCAACAGAAACTAATTGTTGAGCAGAAACATCTATATAATTTATTTTATTACTATTAAATAATACAAATTCACCTTTATATCTACATAATATATAATTATCTTTAATTTTATTATTTTCTATAATAGTATCAGCAGGAGCAATAACATAATTATATTCTTTATAAGAAGATAAATAATCTATAGTATCAGTTAAAAAACAATCTTTAATTTTTATATAAGGTGTTTCTATAAAACCATAATTATTAATTTTAGCATATATAGATAAAGAATTAATTAAACCAATATTAGGACCTTCAGGTGTTTCAATAGGACATATTCTTCCATAATAAGTAGAATGAATATCTCTAACTTCAAAACCAGCTCTTTCTCTAGTTAAACCACCAGGACCTAATGTAGATATTCTACGCTTATGAGTAATTTCAGATAAAGGATTATTTTGATCCATAAATTGAGATAATTGACTAGAACAAAAAAAATCTTTTATTATTAAAGATAGAATTTTTGCATTAATTATATCTTTAGGTAAAATATTAATTAAATTTCCAATAGAAAAACGATCTTTAATATTTTTTTTAATTTTTAATAATCCAATAAGAAATTGATTTTCAACCATTTCACCTACACAACGAACTCTTCTATTACATAAATTATCAATATCATCAATTTTACATATATTATTTTTTATATTTATTAATTTTTTAATTACTTCTATAATATCTTTATCAGTTAAAAAATTTACATAAATATCTTTTATATTTAAAGATTCATTTAACTTCATTCTACCAACATCAGATAAATCATATTTATTTAAAGAAAAAAATAAATTAGTAAATAATTTTTTAGAAGATTTCTTAGTAAAAGGTTCTCCAGGTTTAATAACACGATAAATTTCAGTTAAAGCAGAAATTTTATCAATAGTATTATCAATTAATAAAGTATTATAAATACAAGAATTATTTTTTAATTCATCAATATATAAAATATATATTTCATTACAATTACTATTAAATATATCATTTAACATATTATTATTAATTTTAGTATTTGCATAAAAAATATATTTTTTATTATTTAAAATAAATTTACAATTTTTAGCTAAAATTTTGTCTACTAAATATTCATTAGGTATTAAAATATAATCAATTTTATTTAATTTCATTAATTTAATACATTTATTATCAATTTTTTTACCTTTTTTTAAATATATAATATTATTAAATATAATATCAAAATTAAATATTTTATTTAAAAATATTTTAGGTATAAATTTAATAAAAAATTTATTATTTACTATTTTAATACATAAAAAATTAAAAAATAAATTTAATATTTCTGAATTTGAATAACCTAAACATTTTAATATAATAGTAACAGGTAATTTTTTTTTTCTATCTATACGTATATATAAAATATCTTTTGAATCAAATTCAAAATCTAATCAAGATCCTCTATATGGTATAATCCTAGCTTTATATAATATTTTACCAGAAATATTATTTTTTCCTTTATCACTATCAAAAAAAACTCCAGGACTACGATATAATTG
This sequence comes from Candidatus Stammera capleta, assembly GCA_036689235.1. Lineage (GTDB taxonomy): Bacteria > Pseudomonadota > Gammaproteobacteria > Enterobacterales > Enterobacteriaceae > Stammera > Stammera capleta_Q. The sequence goes on from CP144769.1 coordinate 200,109, forward strand.
AGATACTACAACTCTTTCAGTTCCATTAACTACAAAAGTTCCTCTTTTTGTCATTAAAGGAATATCACCAAAATAAACATATTGTTTTTTTTTATATAATATTTTTTTTTTTTTATTTTTTAAAATATTTATATTATCATAAACATATAAACACAATTTAGCTTTTATACTTATAAAATAAGTTAAACCTCTAATTAAACATTCTCTATCATTAAATAATGGTTTTTTAATTTTATAACCTAAATACATTAATTTTACATTATTATTATAATTATATATAGGAAAAATAGAATTAAAACATAAATCTAAACCTGATAATTTATTATTAATATTGTATAAAAATTTATTGTAAGAATCTATTTGAATAGATAATAAATAAGGTATATCTAAAACTTTAGGTATTTTATTAAAATTTTTACGTATATATTTAATTTTAGTATCTAAATAAACCATATAATTTTATCCATATATAATTTATTTTAAAATAATTTTAGCACCAACTTCTTCTAAAGATTTTTTTAATAAATCACAATCTTTTTTTTGAATTTTATTTTTTATTAATACAGGACATGATTCTACCAAATCTTTAGATTCCTTTAAACCTAAATTTAAAAAACTACGTATTATTTTAATAACCGCAATTTTATTATTTCCTATAGAATCTAAATAAAAATCAAATTCATCTTTTTTATTTTCTTTAATTTCATTTTTATTAATATTACTATTTATTTGATAATCATTAGAATTTATACCAAATTTTTTTTCTATATCATTAATCAATTCTATAATTTCAATTAATGTCATAGATGAAATTTTATCTAAAATTTTTTTATTATTACTTTTCATATATATTAACCTTTAAATTTAATATCCTTAATAATTAATAAAATATATAAAAGTTTAATTATAGAAATATTTTTTATATAAACAATTAAATATTTTAATGATTTTTTTTTACTACTTAATAATGAAATTTTTTTATGTATACTATAATCAACTATTTTTTTATTAATACAAATAGTATTTAATCTAATTTTATTTTTATATTTAAATATAAATTTTTCAAAAATTAAAGAAGGATAACTATAAGATTTTAAAGAATAAAATATTAATATAGAACCATTAATTTTTTCTACTAAAAAATTTAAATTTAATTTATTTAAAATAATTTTAAATAATTTATTATGTATTATAGAAATAAAAAACCCCTTTTTATTACTATTTTTACGTAAAAATATCAAATCATTTGATTTTAATTTTTTAAAATTAATAATTAAAATAGACAGACAATTATCTATTTTATATTTCATATTTAAAATATATTTTTTTTTATTTTCTAAACTTAATGACATTAAAAACCCTATAAAATTTTAATTTAAATTAATAATATAACTTTTACCCATTGTACTTGATATACTAATTTTTTTTATAAAATTATTATTTTTATTTTTATTAAATTTATTTAATAAAATAGAATTTATTAAATAATTAAAATTAGATAATAATTCATCATTAGAAAAATTAATCTTACCTATACTTAAGTGAATAATTCCATATTTATCACTTTTATATATAATATTACCTTTAATAAAATTATTAATAGTATATTCAATATTATCAGTAATTGTTCCTAAATTTAAATTAGGCATTAAACCTTTAGGACCTAATATATATCCTAATTTACTAACAAAATTAACATAATTACTACTACAAATAACTAAATCATATTTAATTTCATTATTTTTAATTTTATTAAATAAATCATCATTACCTACATAAAAAGCTCCAGCTTTATAAGCAATTTTAAAATTTGATTCATCAGTAAAAACAACTATTTTTTTTTTTAAATTTACTTTATAAGGAAATATTAAATTACCATAAATATTTTGATTACTATTTTTATAATCTAATAATAAATTTATATCAACATCTATTGATTCATTAAATTTTTTATTAGAATTATTTTTTATTAAATTAAATATTTTAATAATATTTTTATTATTTTTATTTTCTTTCATAATTAATCTTTAATTTTAACTCCCATAGACATAGCAGTTCCAATTATAGATTTACAAATAGAATCTAAATTACAACTATTTGTATCCAAATATTTTATTTTAGCAATATCAAGTATAAAAGATCTTTTAATATAACCAATAATATCATGACCCGGTTTTTTAGAACCAAAATTAATAGATATTTTTTTTTTAATTAAATATGAAACTGGTGGACTTTTAATAGAAAAAGTAAAACTACGATTAGAATAAATTTTAATAATAACTGGTATAGGAATACCTTTTTCCATATTAGAAGTTTTTTCATTAAATAATTTACAAAATTGCATAATATTAACTCCTCTTTGACCTAAAATAGGTCCTACAGGAGGACTAGGATTAGCCATACCAGATAAAACTTGTAATTTTACATATGTATATTCTTTTTTCATTTTTTTTCATCTATACATTCTAAAAAAAATTAATAATCATTTTTTTCTACTTGAGAAAAATCTAATTCAACAGGAGTAGATCTACCAAATATTAAAACAGATACTTTTAAACGATTTTTATCATAATCAATTTCCTCAACAGTACCACTAAAATCACAAAAAGGACCATTATTAATTCTAATTAATTCTCCATATTCAAATAAAATCTTTGGTCTAGGTTTACCACTTATTTTATTTAATTTATTTTTTATAATTTTAATTTCTTTTTTATTAACAGGAAAAGGATTACCAAAATTACCTCCAATAAATCCAACTATTCCACGCATATTATTAATTAAATATCAATTTTTATTATTCATAATCATATTAATTAAAAAATAACCAGGAAAAAATTTTTTTTCACTTTTTTTTCTAATACCATTTTTTATCTCAACTATTTCTTCACTAGGAATTAAAATTTCTCCAAAATCATCTTCTAATTTATATAATTTTATATATTTTTTTAAAGATTTAATAACTTTATTTTCAAAATTAGAAAATACTTGAACTACATATCATAACTTTTTTTTATTATCCATATTTTTTTTTTTAAAAAAATAAATTACTAACAATAAAAATTATATATAATATAATCTTATCAATTAATCAAATAATAAATGATATTAAAAAACTAAACAAAAAAAATATAATAATACTTTTATTAACTTTATTAAAAGATGGTCAAATAATTTTTGAAATTTCTAATTTAGATTTACTTAAAAAAAAAATAATATTTTTAAATATTCTTTTTTTTTTTAAAAAATAAAAAAATAAATAAGAAAATAAAATTTTTAAAAAAAAATTAAAAAAAAAAATATACTTATATAAAAAATAATTAAATATAAAATATATTTTTTTAAATAAAAAATAAAAATTTATTTTTTTAAAATAAGTATTCATTAATATTATAAATTAAATTGTTAATAATAAATTTAATTAAAATTATACATAAATTTATTAAAAAAAATAACTTTAATTTCTAATTCTAATAAAATATTAAATTTACTAAATACTTTTTTCTTAATAAAATTAATCAAATTAAATATATCTATAGGTAAAGCATTATTAAAATTAATAATAATTAAAGGTTGTTTATTATAAACTTTAGCTCCACCAATAGTATAACCTTTTAATCCACACTTATCAATTAATAAAGCAGCAGATATTTTAATATATTTATTCAAAATATTATATTTAATATTTTTAAATATATTAAAATATTTTATTTTTAATTTAATAAAATCTTTAATATTTAAAATAGGATTTTTAAAAATACTACCAATATTACCAAATAATTTATAATTAGGTAATTTATAATTTCTTAAATTAATAATAAAATTATATATATCTATAGGTTTTATATTTAAATTTAATGGATTAAAAAAATATAATAAATCTTTATATAATAAACAAGGTGTTCAATTTTTTTTAATCTTTAATATAATACTTACTATTATTAATTTTTTATATAAAAATTCTTTAAATATACTATATCTATAAGAAAAAAAACAATTATAATTATTAATATAATAAAATAAACCATTAAATATATTTAAAACTTTTACATAAAAAACAAAATCTTTTATTTCACAACCATATGCTCCTATATTATTAACTACTGCAGAACCTATAGTTCCAGGTATTTTAGATAAGTTTTCTAAACCAAAAATACCATTAATAAAAGAAAAATTTATTACATCAAATAATAATTCACCAGAATTTATATTTAAAAATCAAAAATCTATATTTTGATGAATAATTTTAATACCTTTAATTTTATTAATAATAACAATTCCGTAAAAATTTTCCATTAATAATATATTACTACCTTTACCTAAAAAAATAAATTTAATTTTTTTTTTAATACATCAAAACAAAATTTTTTTTAATTCATTAATATTATTAATTATAAAAATATCATTAGCAAAAACATCAATACCAAAAGTATTAAATTTTTTTAAAGAATTATTTTTATTAAACATTTTAAATTAAAATTTATATATTTAATTTTATTTTTTTTTTTTAAATTCTATATATTTTTTTTTTCAAATATTATAAAAAAAAAATTTTTCATATATTAACATAATTTTATAATCACTATATTTTTTATGACCAAAATTTAATAAATGTAATATACCATGTATTAATATATATGAAAAATAAAATAAATATTTTATATTTTTTAATTTAGATATTCTATATATTTCAAATGGACATAAAACAATATCTCCTAATAAATTATTTTTGATATTTCAATTATAAGAAAAAGATAAAATATTAGTAATACAATTTTTATTATTATATTTTTTATTTAAAAAAATCATATCTTCACAATTTAATATAATTATAAAAATATCTTTTTTAATATTAAAAAATGAATAAAAATTTTTTAATACTTTATAAAAAAAATACTTTTTAGGTACTAATTTAAAATTTTTATAAAAATATATTATATTTAATTTTTTTTTTTTAATCATAAATAATTATTAATTATATTTTTTTTTCATATCTATTATATGATTTTATAATATTACTTACAATATTTGAACGCATAATATCTTTAGTTTTAAAATAAACAACACCTATATCTTTTAAATTCTTACAAATTTTAACAGAATGTTTTAAACCAGAATAAATATTTTTAGGTAAATCTATTTGAGAAATATCACCATTAATAATAGCTTTAGAATTAAAACCTAATCTTGTTAAAAACATTTTCATTTGAGTAATAGTAGTATTTTGAGCTTCATCTAATATTACAAAACAATCATTAAAAGTTCTTCCTCTCATATATGCTAATGGAACAATTTCTATAATATTACTATATATATATTTTTTATAAAAATTAGATCCTAAAATTTCAAATAAAACATCATATATAGGAGATAAATAAGGATCTATTTTTTGATTAAAATTACCAGGTAGAAAACCCAATTTTTCTCCAGCTTCAACAATAGGTCTAGCTAAAATAATTCTATTAACTTTTCTTTTTTTAAAAAAATAAATTGCAGCTGCTGTTGCTAAATAAGTTTTACCTGTACCTGAAACACCTATACCAAAAGTAATAATATTATTAAAAATACTATTTAAATATAAATTTTGAATTTTAGTTTTAGGTTTTATATAACAAAATTTATTTTTTAAAAAAAAATCACATTTTTTTTTTATATTATTTAACATATATTATAAAATTATAAAATTATACCATATAATGAACTATTTTTATTTTTTAATATTTTAATATCTATTATATTACCTATTAAATTATATCTATTACTCTTAAAATAAACAATTTTATTATTAAAACAACGACCATAATAATAATTATTTCTTTTAGTATAACCTTCTACTAAAACACTTTGAATAGAATTAATCATTTTTTTACTTCAATATATACAATTTTTATTTAATAAATATTGAATTTTATTCAATCTTTCTTTTTTAATTAATATAGAAACATCATTTTTTATATTATAAGATTTAGTCCCTTCTCTAGGAGAATAAATAAACGCATAACTAGTATCAAATTTTATTTCTTTAATTAATTTTAAAGTTAAATTAAAATCATAATCATCTTCAGAAGGAAAACCAATTATAAAATCAGAACCAAATAACATATTTGGTCTTATATCTAATATTTTATTTATAATATTTTTATAATACTTTATATTATAATTTCTTTTCATAATATTTAATATTCTATTAGATCCACTTTGAACAGGTAAATGTAAATAATCAACTATTTTAGGAATATTTTTATAACATAAAATAATATCTTTTTTAAAATCTATTGGATGACTACTAATAAATTTTATTCTTTTAATACCTTTAATTTCTGAAATTAAATTTAATAAATAAGAAAAATTACATTTTTTACCATCAGAAAAATAACTCAAATAAGAATTTACATTTTGTCCTAATAAATTAACTTCACATATACCATTATAAACTAAATATTTTATTTCAGAAATAATATCCTCAGGAAAACGACTTATTTGAGTACCTCTAGTAAAAGGAACAATACAATAAGAACAAAATTTATTACAACCCTCCATAATAGTAACAAAAGTTTTATCTAAAAAATTACTATTATTATTAATATGAAAAATATTTTTTTTAAGTTTTTTAGAAAAATTAACATCTAATATTTTTTTTTTATTTTTATAAAAATTATCAATTAAAATAGGAATATTTTTTATATTTTGAGTACCACAAATAATATCAATTATATTTCATTTATAAAATAATTTATTTTTTTCTTTAGAAGCAATACATCCACAAACAATAACAATTAAATTATTATTTTTTTTTTTAATTACTTTAATTTCATTTAAATAAGAATATAATTTATATTCTGCTTTTTTTCTAACAGAACAAGTATTTAAAATTATTAAATCTGCATTTAATAAAGAATTAACTAAAAAATATTTTTTTGATGAATTAAATAAATATGAAATAATTTTATTAGAATCATATTTATTCATTTGACATCCTCATGTCTTTATATATAAATTTATACACATATTAAATTAATAAAATAATAATTTTATAAATAGCTATGATGGGTTTTGAACCCATGACCTCAGCGTTATGAATGCTGTGCTCTACCAACTAAGCTACATAGCTTTCAGGGATATCAGGATTCGAACCTGAGATCTCGGGATCAAAACCCGATGCCTTACCACTTGGCTATATCCCAATATTACGGAAGACGAGATTTGAACTCGTAAACAATTAAGTACTAGACTCTAATTCTAGTGCGTTTACCAATTTCGCCACTTCCGCAAAATTTATATAAAAATAAATATATTATATAATATATCATGAAAAATAAATTATTTTTATATTTATTTAAATATTGTATAAACTTATTTAAAAAAAACAATATCTATTATGGTCATAATACATATAATTATTACTCAGAAACAATACATTTAATATATTCAATTTTAAATATTAATATAAATAAAAAATATAATAAAATAAAAAATATATTTATAAGTAAAAAAAAAAAAAAAAAAATATTAAAACTAGCAAAATTAAGAGTTAAAAAAAGAATACCTATAGCATATTTAACAAAAAAAACATGATTTTGTAAAAAAAAAATTTATATAAATAAAAACGTTTTAATTCCAAGATCTCCTATATCAGAAATAATAAATAAAAAATTAATAAAATTAAAAAAAAAACCAAAACATATTTTAGATTTATGTACAGGAAGTGGGTGTATAGCTATAGCCTGTTCATATTTATATCCTAAATGTAATATAGATGCTTCAGATATATCAAAAAAAGCTTTAAAGATAACTAAAAAAAATATTTTTTTACATAAAAAGAATAAAAAAATTAAAATAATAAAATCAAATATATATAAAAATATAAAAAATAAAAAATATGATTTAATAATATCTAATCCTCCATATTTAAGTAAAAATGAAATAAAATATTTACCTAAAGAATATCATTATGAACCAAAAATAGCATTAATAACAAAAAATAATGGATTATATATAATTCAAAAAATAATTAATAAATCATATAATTATTTAAAAAAAAATGGATATTTAATATGTGAAACAGGCCATCAAAAAAAAAAAATAATAAAAAATAATAAAGGAATAAAATTTAATTGATTTAAATTTAAAAATAAAAATAATAAAGTATTTTATATAAAAAAAAAAAAATTAAATTTTAAATAAATTAATAAAATTATTATAACAAATATTTAATATAAAATTAAAATCTAATTTTTTTAGTAAAAAAACTTTTTTTTTGATTATAAAAATAATTTTACTTGAATCATTTTTTTATATCTATAAAGTTTAGGAGTTAAATAAGAAAAATTAGTTTTAAACAATAATTTATCTAAAGAAATATATTTTATAATTTTTTGTAAAAAAAAATTATTTTTAAAAGTTATTAAATCTAATAATGAAATATATAAATCTAAAAATTTATATAAAATTTTTTATTTTAATAACTAAAACAATATAATACAACACCAAAATTTAAAATATTAAATTTTTTAATTATATTTAAAATATCTAAAAAATATAATATAGAATTTATAATAAATGATTTATTATATTTATTTGATAAATATAATTGATTAATAAATATTTCAATTTATTTATTTTTATTAAAATTTTTATTACTAATATATTTATAATTTAAACCACATTTACCTATAACTACAATATTTTTAAATAATATAATTTTTTTTTAAACAATATAAATCATCTTTTTTTATAAATTCTATATATAAAGGATAAATTCCATAAGATAATTTAATTATATCTTAATTAATATAAGATAACATAAAAAATATATTAAAAAATTTTTAATAATAACAGAAACAAATAATATTTTTTTTTTTTTTTTTTAAATAATAAAAAATATTTTATATTTTTAAATGAAAAATGTAAAAAAATTTTATCTATATGATAATGTAAATCAAATAAATATATTTAAATTACTTTTTATTTAATTTAATTAATAAAAAATTTATTAAATCATATAACAAAATATCTTTATTTATATTATTAATATTTTTAATAATTGATAAACAAAAAATAATTTTATTTAAAATTAAATATATATCATTTATATTTAAAAAACAAATATTTTTATTAAAAAAAATATATATATCTAAATTATATAAATATTTAATAATTTTATATTTATATTTAATATAATCTAAAAATAAAGTAATTAATATATATAAATTAATTTCTAAATTATCATTATTTATAATTCTTACTATATTATTAATATTAAATTTATTTAAATTTAATATTAAATTAATAATTTTTTTTTTAATTAAAATATTTTTTTTAATTCAAATTAAAGAATTAATTGGAGAATTATTACTTAATCTAATACAAGATAAAAAAATATTTTTATTAAAATTATTTTTAAATTTATTTAATAATCATTTTAATATAATGTTTTCTTTAGGAAATTTAATTCTTAATAAAAATGATCTACTTAATATAGTATTAGGTATAAATATATTATCTGAACAACTAAATATAAAAATAATTTTTCCATTATTTTCTTCTAATATTTTTAATAAAAAATTATTAACATAATAATTATCAAATTTAAAATTATCAAAAAAAATTATTTTAATATCATTAATACTAATATTAATTAATAATTTATTATATATTTTTTTAATTAAATTAATATTTATATTATTATTAATATAATAATAATTAAAATAATTTTTATTTTTAAATGAAATACAATTAAAACATTTATTACATGATAAATATTTTTTTTTATTTTTACAAAAAATTCATTTTATTAAACAAATTATTAAAATATTAATATTTAAATTACAAGAATATTTAAATATAAAATTAAAAATATTTAATCTATTAATATTTAAAATATTTATTATATAAATATAATTACTTTTAAATCAAGAATAAATAATATTTTTATTAAATAACATAATTTTAATAAATATAATATAAGAAAATAAAATAATTATTATATAATTATATAATATATATATAACATAAATAAAATAGGATATAAAAAAAAATGTTAGTAACTTTTAAATCTCCAGATTTTACAACTAAAGGTATTGATACAAATAATAAAATTATTAATTTTAATTTATATAAAAATACAAAAAATAAAAATATATTATTATTCTTTTGACCTTTAGATTTTACATATATATGTCCATCAGAAATAATAGCATTAAATAATAGATATAATGAATTTAAAAATAAAAATACAAAAATTTTTGGAATATCTATAGATTCTGTTTATACACACATAGCATGAAAAAATACACCTATTAAAAAAGGAGGAATAGGATTAATAAAATTTATTATTTTATCAGATATAAATAGAAAAATACAAAAAAAATATAAAATAAAAAATAATAAAATATTTAATTCATTAAGAACAACTTTTATAATAGATACTAATAAAATAATAAGACATGAATCAACTAATGATTTACAAATAGGTAGAAATATTGATGAATTATTAAGAATAATAGATGCAATAAATTTTAATAATGAAACTAAAATGATATGTCCAGCACAATGAAATAAAAATAAAAAAGGAATAAATGAAACAAATAAAAGTATATGTAATTTTTTAAAAAAAAATTATAAAAAAATATAAATATATACATAATATATATATATATATATATATATTATGTATATTTATATTATTAATATTTTATTCTATAAAAAATTAATATATTTATAATTTTAATAATTATTTAAATTTAATTTCATTATATATAAAATGTTTTCTAAAAATAGGATCATACTTTTTTATAGATAATTTTTTTTTTGTATTATTTAAATTTTTAGAAGAAGTATAAAAATGACCACTTCCTGAAGAAGATAATAATTTTATATTAATTCTTTTATTTTTTGACATAAATTTTTCCCTAATAATTTATTTATTAATTAAAACATTTTCAATACCAATTTTATTTATAATTCTTATAGCTTTACAAGTTAATTTTAATTTAATAAATTTATTTTTATTAGATAATCAAAATTTATGATTATGTAAATTTGGTAAAAATTTTCTTTTAGACTTATTCATAGAATAAGATCTTTTATTTCCAAATAAAGGTTTTTTTTTAGTAATAAAACAAAATTTAGACATAAATTTTAAACTTAATTTAAAATTATAAAAATTATTTTTTTAATAATTTTATATATTTAGCTAAAAAAACATTTTTATAATTATTATTTTGATATTTCAAATAACCATTTATAATAATAATATTATATAATTCTAAAATATAATAATATTTTTTGTATATATTTTTAAAAATTAATACATCTATATTATTAGTATTATCATCTAAATTTAATATACAAATACGATAATTTTTTTTAGTTAATATAAATTTTATATCAGTAATTAAACCAAATATATTTATTAAATTATTATTATTAATATATTTTTTTTTTTTTTTAAATAAATCTTTTATATAAATAAAATTAATTTTACATTTAACAAAATTAATAAATTTATTAACAGGATGATTAGTTAAATAAAAACCTAAAGATTCTTTTTCTTTATTTAATATAATATCATCATTTAATGAAGGAATAGATTTTTTAATTTTTTTATAAATATAAGAATCTAAAATATTATTATTTTTAAATAAAGATAATTGTTTAAAATTTAAATTATAATTATTTTTTTTTATAATAGACAATATTTCTTTAATATTATCAAATAATATTGATCTATTAATATTAAAAATATCTAATGAACCAGAAAAAATTAATTTTTCTAAAACTAATTTAGTTATTTTATTATTATATATTAATCTACAAAAATCAATATAATTTTTAAATAAACCATATTTATTACGTATACTTATAATATGTTTAATAGAACTTTTTCCTATACCTTTAATAGCTCCTAAACCATATACTATTTCTTTTTTATCATTTATATAAAAATAATAAGAACTTAAATTAATATTAGGAAAAATTATTTTAATATTTAATAATTTAATTTCATTAATAATTAAAATTACTTTTTTAATATTATCTATATCAGAATTAATTATAGATATTAAAAATTCAGAAGTAAAATTAGTTTTTAATCATAAAGTCTGATATGCTAATAAAGCATAAGATACTGAATGAGATTTATTAAAACCATAACTAGCAAAATTTTGCATTAAAGAAAATATTTTTAAAGAAAAATTACCATCTATTCCTAAAGAAATAGATCCTTTACGAAATATTTCTTTATGAAATTCCATTTTTTTATAATCTTTTTTAGTCATAGCTAATCTTAATTCATCTGCTTTTTCTAAACTATAATTAGCTAAAACTTGAGCTATTTTCATTACTTGTTCTTGATATAAAATTATTCCATAAGTATATTTTAATATAGGTATTAATAATTTATGTTGTCAATTTTTATCAGGATAATATACAGTTTCTTTTCCTTTTTTACGATTAATAAAATTATCAACCATACCTGATTGTAAAGGACCAGGTCTAAATAAAGCTAATAATGATATAATATCATTAAAATTATTTGGATTTAATTTATTAATTAATTTTCTCATTCCATTAGATTCTAATTGAAAAACTCCTATAGTTTTAGATTTTTTTAATAAATTATAACTATTTTTATCATTTAATGATATTTTATTAATATTAAATTTATTATTAAAATATTTTTTTTTATTTATTATTTTAATAGTATTATGAATAATAGTTAAAGTTTTTAAACCTAATAAATCAAATTTTATTAAACCAATATATTTTATATCATTTTTATCAAATTGTGTAATTAATCTATTAGTATCCTTATCACAATAAGTAGAACAATAATTCTCTATTAAATTAGGAGATATAACTATTCCTCCAGCATGTTTTCCTATACATTTTATTATACCTTCTAATTTATATGAAATATTAATTAAATATTTAACATCTTTATTAGAATTATATAAAATATTAATTTTCTTTTCTAAAATTAATGCTTTTTTTAAAGTTATATTAATATCAAAAGGTATTAATTTAGCTAAATAATCAACAAAACGATATGAATATCCTAATACTCTACCTACATCTCTTAAAACTGATTTAGCTGTCATAGTATTAAAAGTTACAATTTGAGCTATAGAATTATAACCATATACATTTTCTAAATGATAAAATACTTTATCACGATTTTTCATACAAAAATCAATATCAAAATCAGGCATAGAAATTTTTTCAAGATTTAAAAATCTTTCAAAAATTAAATCAAATTTAATAGGATCAATATCAGTTATATATAATAAATATGCTACTAATGATCCAGAACCTGAACCTCTACCTGGACCAACATAAATATTATTATCTTTTGATCATTTAACAAATTCCATAACTATCAAAAAATAATTAGAAATATTTAATTTAAATATTACTTTTAATTCCTTTTTTATACGTAATAAATATTTATTTTTTAATTTAATATTATTATTAAATAATAATCTCATTTTAAAACCAATAAAAACTTTTTTTCTTAAATAATTATTAGAAGAATATTTACCTTTATAAGGAAAACTAGGTAATATTATTTTTTTTTTTTTTTTAATTAAAAAATTACAAATATAAGAAATTTTAATAGTATTAAATAAAATATCTTGCATATCATAAAATAAATTAAACATTTCTTCTTGAGATTTAAAATAATATTGATCTGTATAATATATATAATTAGATATTTTATCTAATTTACAATTATAATATATACAAGAACGAATTTTATTTATATAAAAATCATCCTTTTTGAAAAATAATACTTTATTTGTACAAACTAATAAAATTTTATTTTTTTTAGAACATTTTATTATATCTTTTAAATATAAATTTTGATTTTTATGATTTAATTTAAATATATCTAAATATAAATTATTATTATAATATTTTTTTAAAAAAAATAAATGTTCATTAACTTTATTAATATCATAAAAAAAAAATTTTTTTACATTATAAGAATAATAATTTATAGAATATATTAATATTAATCCATCACTAAATTTACATAATAAATTAATATCAATATACAAAAAATTTAATTTATAATAATTTTTATAAGCAATAGAAATTAATTTAATTAAATTATAATATCCAATTTTATTAATTACTAATAAAGTAGAAAAATTAATACTATTGATATCATTATAATATATACCTATATCAGCACCAAATATAGGTTTTATACCATAAAATAAAGATTTTTTATAAAATTTAATAATACCAGATAAGCTAAAATAATCAGTTAAAGCTATAGCAGGCATATTAAAATTATATGCTTTTTTTAAAATATCATTTATTTTACATATACTATCTTTAATAGAATAGTCACTATGAACACTAAGATGAATAAATTTAGGAAAAGACATAAATAAATAATTATTATAATTATTTTAAAAAAAATTAAATCATTAATATACTTAACATTATAATTAATAATTAAAATATAATTATATTTTAATTAAAAATTATTTAATTATTAATAAATATTTAATTTAAATTACTTTATATATTTATCTAAAATAAATTATATATTTATATTTAATACTTATCAATATTATATTATATATAATATATAATTTTTTAAAAATAAATTAAATTTTTATTTATAACTATTTTTATTAAATAAACTTTCAATATTAAATTGAAAATAATTAATTTCATTATTATTAATATAATTTATAGGAAAACCAATAGATAATTTAATAAAACCAATAGGAGTTATAATTTTAAAACAAAATCCAATAGATGATTTTAAAATATTTTTATAATAATTAATATTCAAAATATTATAATTATTAATATTATTAATATTTTTAAATATATTATTTAAATTATTATTTAATATAATACCATTATCTAAAAAAAAAGAAATACGTAAATATTTAGAATAATATTTATTTAAAAAATAATTATTTGGAATTATAATATCCAAATTATTTGATAAAATAAAATTTCCTCCAGAAGAATTATTTAAAAAACATATATTTCTTTTATTTTTACATATATAATTTTTAGAATTTATAAATATTTTACTTATACCTATACTTTCATAATTAAAATTACGAATAAAATTATTATTTTTACCAAAATAAAAATATTCATAAAAAGGTATATTTTTATTATTTAAACTATTAATATATCCTATATTATTATTAATAGAAAATATTCATTTTTTATATTTATTAAAATAAAAATAATTAGAAAAAGAAAAATTTAATTTAAAATAATTATTATTATATAAATTTAATAAATTATATTTTATATATAAATTAATATAATATCCAAAATTAGGAAAAAAATTATTATTATCTAATTTATTTAAAAAAAAATTATTTATTAAAAATAAATTATTTGAATAAAAATTATTATTTAAACAATTTAAATTATATTTTTTATTTATAGAATTAAAATATTCTATATATAATAATTGAGATTTAATATTATATAAAAAAATATTATTATATTTTAAAGATAAATTATACTCTATATTTTTATTAAAAATAAAAATAATACTATTTTTTATAATATACTTAGAACTTAAATAATCATAATTATTAAAATTATTATTATTAAAATAAAATTTATGTTTAAAATATATATTATTTTTATTAAAAGGATAGATAAAAAATATATTTATAGATTTATTTAATATATTTTTAAAAAATTCAATAAATAAATCATTATTATAAAATAAAAAATTTTTCTTAAATAATTTAATATTATAATTTATAATATTATTATTTCCATAACCTAAATTAATATTAAATAAATTATTATTTTTTTCTAAAAATTTATATATTATATTTATTTTATTTGATTTATTAATATTAATAAATTTTTCTTTATACTTTATAAATTTAAAAAATCTAGTATTTTTTAAATTTAAAACTCCTTTTCTTATTAAAGAAATATTATATAATTTATTTTCTAATAAAGGTATTTTTTTTTTTATAAAATTAACATCTATTTTTTTAATATTTTTAAATAAAATTTTATTTATATAAAATTTTTTATTAAAATTAATATTAATAAAAAATACAATTTTATATTTATATTTTTTATATTTTATATTAAAATTTATATTAGCATAACCTTTTTGTTTAAAAAATATATTTATATTATTTATAATATTTTTAATTTTATTATATTTATAATATATATTATTTTTAATTATTTTATTTTTAATTAAATATAAAATTTTATTAAAATTTAAAATATCACTTTTAAATAAAATATTATATATTTTATATCTTTTACCTTCATTAATTTCTATAAAAATATTAATTATATTTTCTTTATAAAACTTAATTTTAATTTTTTTTACATAAAAATCAAAATAACCATTATTTAAATAATAATATTTTATATTATTTAAATCTTTTATAAATTTATTATAATTAAAATAATTTTTAAAAAAAATATCAAAAATAAAATTAAATTTTTTAGTTTCCATTAAATAAAAAATTTTATTTTTACTAATATTATTATTTCCTAAAATATTTATTTTATTTATTCTTAAATAATCACCTTCTTTTATAATTATTTTTAATAAAAAATTATTTCTATAAAAATTAATTTTTAAAAAATTTATATTAATATTATATTTTCCTATTTTTTTATATTTATTTATTAAATACATTTTAAATTTTAAAAGATTATAATTATTTAAAAATTTATTATTAGATATATTAAATTTATTTAAATAACATAATATTTTATTATTTTTAAATATTTTATTTCCAATAAAATAAAAATCATTAATTACAATTTTATAATTCAATAAAAATAATATATTATTATTATTTTTTACGTAAAATACTTTAATATTATTAAAATGATTTAAATTATATAAAAAAAATTTAATTTTTTTAATATCTTTTCAATTTATAAAATTACCAAATTTCTTTTTTAATAAATTTTTATAATAATATGAATTAATATTATTATTTTTAATATTTAAAATAATATTATTCATTTTATAAATATTTTTAGCAAAACAATTGTAATTAAAAAATAAAAAAAATAAAAACAATAAAATTTTTTTTATTTTTAATAAATCAAAAATATAAAATAACATTTAATTTTTTCCAAATCTTCTATTTCTTAAAAAAAAATTATTAAGTATATTTTTAAAATCAATACATTTAAAATCAGGTCATAAAATATTTATAAAAAAAAATTCAGCATATGCTATTTGTCATAATAAAAAATTACTTATTCTTTTTTCACCACCAGTTCGTATTAATAAATCAACTGGAGGTAAACTACCTAAACATAAATTTTTTTTTACTAAATTTTCATTAATTTTTTTCGTATAAAAAATATTTTTATTACTTTTTTTAATTATCTTTTTTATACAATTTACAATATCTCATTTACCTCCATAATTTATAGCAATATTTAACTTTAATCCTTTATTATTTTTAGTTAAAATTTGTATTTTTTTTATATTTTCTTGTAAATTAAGATGTAATTTACTTTTATTACCTATAATATTTACACAAACATTTTTATTATGTAAAATATACATCTGATTTTTTATACTTAAAGAAAATAATTTCATTAATTTTGATATTTCTAAATCAGATCTAGACCAATTTTCAGTACTAAAAGCATATAAAGTTAATATATTTAATTTGTTAATAATAGAAAAATTAATAATTTTTCTTAAAGATTTTAATCCCTTTTTATATCCTAATATACGAGATAAACCTTTTTTAATAGCCCATCTACTATTACCATCCATAATAATAGCAATATGTTTTATATCACTATAATTATTATTATTTCTAAACATTTTCTAAATTTATATATTTAATATATTATTTTTTTTTTTATAAAATAAAATATCTAATTTACTTATATATAAATCAGTTAATTTTTGTAACAAAATATTAAATTTATTTATTTTATCTTTATTATAATTAAAATTTCTAATTAAAGATTTATATTTTATTTTAAAATATTTTCTTATATTTCTAATAGAAATTTTAGATAACTCAAATTCTTTTTTTAATAATTTAACAAAATAAAATCTTTTTTCTTCTGTTAAAGGAGGTATATATATTAATATATCATCTTTATCTTCATTAATATTTAAATCTAAATTTAAAGATAAAATAGTTTTTTTAACAATATTTTTAATATTTTTATCAAATAAAGATATTCTACAACAATTATTTTTTTCTATAAATATATTTGATAATTTATATAAAAAAATTTTTTTATTATAATAATCTATTAATAAATTAGATATAATATTAGTATCTAAAAAATGAATATTAAATTTATTAATATTTTTTTCAAAATTTATTAAACATAATTTCATTTTTTTTTTTATATCTTTTTCATTTATATTTTGTAATATATTCATATATAAAATATTATACATTATAATTAATCATATAAAAAACTTTTTAATAAATATGATCTACTAGGATGACGTAATTTACGTAAAGCTTTAGATTCTATTTGTCTTATTCTTTCTCTAGTAACATCAAATTGTTTACCAACTTCCTCTAATGTATGATCACTATTCATATCTATACCAAAACGCATTTTTAAAACTTTAGCTTCTCTTGGAGTTAAACTAGATAAAACATTATTAGTTACAAATTTTAAACTTTCAGAAGTAGCTGATTCTAAAGGTAATTTTGAAGAAGAATCTTTTATAAAATCACTTAAATGTAAATCTTCATCTTCGCCAACAGGTGTTTCAATTGATATAGGTTCTTTTGCTATTTTTAATATTTTCCTAATTTTATCTTTAGAAATAGACATATACATAGATAATTCATTAAGAGTAGGTTCTCTACCAATTTCTTGAAAAATTTTTCTAGATATTCTATTTAATTTATTTATTGTTTCAATCATATGAACTGGAATTCTAATAGTTCTAGCTTGATCAGCTATAGATCTAGTTATAGCTTGACGAATTCATCAAGTTGCATATGTAGAAAATTTATAACCTCTTTTATATTCAAATTTATCAACTGCTTTCATTAAACCAATATTTCCTTCTTGTATTAAATCAAAAAATTGTAATCCTCTATTAGTATATTTTTTAGCAATAGAAATAACTAATCTTAAATTTGATTCAATCATTTTTTTTTTAGCTAATTTCGTTTTAATTTGACTATTTACTAAATATTTATTTATAATTTTAATATCTGATAAACTTAATTTATAATATTTTTCTATAAATAATAATTTTTTTAATTTAATTTTTAATTTATTTATTATTTTATTAAATTTATTAAATCAAAATTTATTATTTTTATTTATTTTATATATTCATATATAATTAGTTTTATAATTATTATAAAAATAATAAAAAATCCTTTTAGGAATTGAACAATAATTAATACATAAATTATATATTTTTTTTTCTTCAATTTTTATATAATTTATTACATTATTAATTTTACACAATAAAAAATTTAATTGTTTAGGAGCTAATTTAAATCTCATAAACAATTTTATTAATTTATTTAATTCATATACAGTATAAGGATGATTTATAGTATATTTATTTATAATTTTTAATAATAAAATATATTGAATATATAAACAATTAAATTTTCTTTTAATTATATTAAAATCTGAATATTTTAAATTTGATATATCTTTACTATTATAATTATAATTATAATTACTATTTATAAATGATAAATTATTTATTTTGTAATCAAAAAAACCCACTATTAAATCTGATAAACGTAATTTTCCTTTTTTTACTAAAGAATATTGACTTAAAAAAAAATATATAGATTTAAATAATTTAGCTAAATAAAATTGAGTTTTATATATACCTTTTTCAATACATTTAGCTATATTAATTTCATCATCTCTAGTTAATAAATTTACTGTATTTATTTCATTCATATAAATCCTTAAAAGAGATTTTTGATAATATTTATATTATATATTTTAATATTATATTATTTATTTTTTTTATTTATTTAAATATTAATTTAAATAAAATTATTAATTATTTTAAATTTTAAATATTAATATATTTAATAATTTTAATATATAAAAATTATTATAAATTAAAATTTTTTAATTTTATTAAATTTCATACTTTTTTTTTTCTTTTAATATTTCATCCTAAAATAGATGATTTTAAATAATAATACTTAATTTTTTTATTAATTAAAAAAATTTTTAACTTATTTAAAATATTTAAAAAAACAATTTTTTCATTATTTTTCTTAATATATATAAAATCATTAATATATAAATATTCTATATAAAATTTAACTCTATAATTATTAAAATATTTTAAAATATTAAATATATTAATATTATTATTATTTAAACAAATTCTAACAATTCTTAAAAATAAAGATAAAAAATATATATTTTTAAAATTAAATATATTATCTTTTAAATCTATAAAATTACATAAATATTTATATTTTAATAATATACTTATCAAATAACGAAAAATATTTTTATTTTTTATAATTTTCTTATTAATAGAATAATTTTTTAATATACTAACTATTTTATTTTGGTTTAAACCAATATTTTTAAATAATTTGTGATATAAAAAAATTTTTATTATAGGAGAATTAATTTTTTTTATAATAAATAAAAAATAATTTAAAAAATCAATTTTATTTTTATTAAATAAATAATTTTCATTTTTATAAAAAAAAAAAAATAATACTTTATATAAAGATATAGCATTATTAATTTTAATTTTAAAATTTAAAATACCATAATTTTTAACAAATGAATCTGGATCTTCATTATTTTGTAAAAATATAAAATAACATTTTTTATTTTCATTAATATATTTTAATAATAAAAATGAAGTTTTTTTAATAGAAAATAAACCAGATTTATCACCATCATAACAAAATATAATTATATTAGTATAATAATATAAAAAATTAATTTGTCTATCACATATAGATGAACCTAATAAACTTATTACATAATATATACCATATTTATTTAAAGTTATAACATCAAAAAAACCTTCTACAATTAAAATTTTTTCTAATTTAATTTTTCTTTTTTTTATAAAATTAAATCCATATAAACATTTATTTTTATTAAAATATAAATTTTTTTTAATATTTATATATTTATATTTATTATTAATATTTATAGAACGACCACTAAAAGCTATAATTTTATTATATATATCATATATAGGAAATATAATTCTATTATATAAATTATCATAAATTTTATTATTAATTTTAACTAAAAAACCTAATTTAATTAAAAAATTTAATTCATTATTATTAAATAATTTAAAAAAAATATTAACAATATTTTTAGAAGAATAACCAATAAAAAAATATTTTATTAAATTTAAATTAAGTCCTCTATTAAATAAAAAATTTTTTATATAATAATTATTATTATTAATTAATAAACATTTATGATAAATATAACCTAATTTAAACATTAACTTAAAATAATATTTTTTTTTACTAATTATTTTTTTACTATTAAAAATACTATTTAATTTTAAATTTATTCCAGACATATTAGATAATTTTTTTATACTTTCTAAAAAACTTATATTATCAAAACGCATTAAAAAATTTATTACATTACCATAAGTTTTACATCCAAAACAATAATAATATTTTTTATCTTCATTAACTATAAAAGAAGGATTTTTTTCTGAATGAAAAGGACAAATAGATATATATTTATTTCCAATTTTTTTTAAATTAATTCTTAAAGAAATTATTTCAACTATATTAGTACAATATAAAACTCTATCTATAATATTACTAGAAATATAATTCATAATAATTTTTCAAATTATATATTTTTTTTACTTTTATTTTTAAAAAATTTATTTTTAATATTTCTTTTTATAGCAGAAGTCTTAGCTTTTTTTCTTTTAGTTGTAGGTTTTTCATAAAATTCTCTTTTTTTAACTTCAGTTAAAATACCACATTTTTCACAACATCTTTTAAATCTACGTAAAGCTATATCAAATGGTTCATTTTCTTTTATTATAATATTAGGCATAAATTAAAATCTCATAATTAAAATAAATTATTTATACAAAATTATTATTTTATATTATAAAATAATATTTAATATTAACATAATTAATAAATAAAAAAAATGATTATATTTGGTATAGAAACATCATGTGATGAAACTAGTATAAGTTTATATAGTAATAAAAAAGGAATAATAATTAATGAAATATATAGTCAATCATATAT
Organism: Candidatus Stammera capleta; assembly: GCA_036689235.1. Taxonomy (GTDB): domain Bacteria; phylum Pseudomonadota; class Gammaproteobacteria; order Enterobacterales; family Enterobacteriaceae; genus Stammera; species Stammera capleta_Q. Next base: position 222,347 of record CP144769.1, read on the forward strand.
ACATTCAAAATATGGAGGTGTAGTTCCTAATATAGCATCAAAAAATCATTCTAAAAAAATTATAAAAATAATTAAAAAAGTAATAAAAAAAACATCAATTAATATAAAAAATATTAAAGCAATTGCATTTACAGCAGGACCAGGATTATCAAGTTCATTAATAATAGGTTCTACTGTAGCAAATACATTATCATTCTTATATAAAAAACCATGTATACCTATAAATCATATAGAAGGACATATATTATCTATAATGATATCAAAAAGAAAACCAAAATTTCCTTTCATATCATTAATAACATCAGGAGCACATACAATATTAGCAATAATTTATAATTTTAATAAATATAAAATTATAGGAAATTGTTTAGATGATTCAGCAGGAGAAATATTAGACAAAATAGGAAATATAATAAATTTAAAATATCCAGCAGGAGAAAAAATTTCAAAATTTGCAAAATATAAAAAAAATAAATATACCTTTCCAAAACCAATTATTTGAGATAAAAATAATTTTAATTTTAGCTTTTCAGGCTTAAAAACACATATAATTAATTTTATAAAAAAAAACAAAATTACATTACAATTTAAATATGATATATCATATTCATTAGAAAAAACAATAATAGATATTTTAATTATAAAAACTATTAATGCAGCAAAAAAATATAATATAAAAAGAATTAGTATAGTTGGAGGAGTAAGTTCAAATATTAAATTAAGAAAAAAAATGTATAAAAAAGCTAAAAAATATAAAATAAATACATTTTATCCTAATAAAAAATTATGTACAGATAATGCAGCTATGATAGCATATACAGGATATATAAAATATATTACAAAAAAATTTAAAAAAAAAAATAATTTTTTAATAAAAATTAAACCTAATTGAAAAATAAATGAATTATTTTAATTTATTTAAAAATAAATTTTTTAAAAAAAAATATATTTTTTTATATCTAATAAATCTTATTCTTCTACCTATTAATTTACCTTTATAACCTAATTTAATTAAATACTTACTTTTTATACTATTAGTAATATTATAAATAATATATATATACTTTAATATAAAATATAAGATTTTAATTTTTAATGGCAAAAATATAATAACTTTAATAAATTTATATAAAAAAAATAAAATCTTAGAATTTCTTCATACATTAATAATATTTAATAAATTTAAAAAAAATATAGATAATATTTTTTTTTTAAAATAAAAAATTTTATGTAAAAAAAAATATATATATTTAAATATAATAAAAAATTTTTTTGGTAATTTTAATCTATTACAAAAATTTAAAATTAAATTTAATATATAATTTTTATTATAAAAATATTTTTTAGAAAATATTGAATAACCAAAAAAAGAAAATAAACAAATTAAATTAATTTCTAAACCTAATTTATAACTATTAAAATTATTAAATAATAATTTAAAATATTTTTTTAATTTTTTATTATTAAATATATAAAATATTTCAGGATAAATAAATTTATTTACACCATAAATATTTAATAAATTAAAATAAATATATAAATTTCCTTTAGAAAAAACCTTTTTAGTTTCTAATCAAATTCTTTCTGGTTTTATATATAAAAGTTCTCCAGAAATAACTATTTTTTTAATAAAATTTAAAGTTTTTTTATGAATATAAAAACCAAATTTTTTATAAAAAGAATAAATTTTAATAACTCTTAAAACTCTTAATGGATCATCAGAAAAATGATGAGAAACATGTCTTATAATTTTATTTTTAATATCATTAATACCTCCAAAAAAATCATAATATATACCTTTTTTATAAGCTATAGCATTTATAGTTAAATCTCTTCTATATAAATCATCTTTTAAAGTAATTTTTTTAGAAAAATTACATAAAAAACCTTTATATCCTTTACCTATTTTTTTTTCTTTACGAGCTAATGCATATTCTTCATACGTGAGAGGATGTAAAAATACTGGAAAATATTTACCAATAGGTATAAAACCAAAATTTAACATTTGTTTATAAGAAGATCCTACTACAACTCAATCTCTATCTCTTATATTCAATTTTAATAATTTATCACGTACAGCTCCTCCAACAAGATAAATTTTCATTTTAAATTAAATTAAAAATTATTATTTTTATTATTAAAAATAATATCTAATATATTATTATCTATTAAATTATTTTGTATTTCTTTTAATGCTAAAATCGTACATTTATCTTTTTTTAATTTTTTTAAATAATCATCTTTTAATACAATTTGTATTTGTCTAGCACGAAAAGAAGCTATTAAAACAAGATCAAATTTATTACCTATTTTATTAATTATATTTTGAATAATTAAATTGCACATTTTATTTTATTTATTAAAAAATTTATTTAAATTATCTTTATTTATATATTTATAAATTTTTTTATATTTATTTATTCTATGATTTAACAAAGGAATTTTAATTTTTTTTCAATATAATTTAGTATTTAAAAATTTTTGTATTTTTTTAAAAATATTAGGTATAATAGGACTTAAATATATAGAAACAATAGCAAAAACATTTATTATTGTAGTACAAAAATTATGTAATTCATATTTTTTTTTAATATTTTTACAAATTAACCAAGGTTTATAATCATTTATATATTTATTTATTAAACTAATTAGTTTATTATTTTCTAGTATAACTTTATAATAATTAAAATTTAAAAAATAATTATTAATTAAATTATACTTACTTATAAAAAAATTATAAAAATTATAATTTAATAATTTATTAGATAAATTGTTATTATAATATATATTTAAAAAATAATATATTCTAGATGGAATATTAATAAAATTATTTATAAGATTACAATTAATAGTTTTAATAAAATCATCTATACACAAATTTATATCATTTATTTTATAAGATAACTTACTAGCAAAATAATATCTTAAACTATCAGAATCAAAAAAATCTAATCATTTTTCTATGCTAATAAAATTATTTTTTGATTTAGACATTTTAATACCATTTATTTTGACATGCCCATGAACTATAATATTAGTAGGTTTTCTAAAATTTAATACATCTAATATTATAGGTCATAATAAACCATGAAAATATAATATATCTTTTCCTATAAAATGATATATTTCATAATTACTGTCAATTTTTCAAAAATCATAAAATTTAGAATAATTATTTAAATAACAATATTTTTTAAAAATACTAATATAACCTAAAGTTGCATCTAATCATACATAAAATCATTTATTAGAAATATAAATATTAGGTATTTTAAAACCAAAATAAGGATAATCTCTAGAAATATTTCAATCAATTAAATTATTATCTAACCAAAATAACAATTGATTTTTAATTTCACTTTGAAAATTAGAAATTAATATTCAATCAAATAATATTTTTTTATATTTCTTAATACTTATAAATAAATGATTAGTTTTCTTTAAAATAGGAGTAGTATTAGATAATAAAGAAATAGGATTAATTAAATCATAAGAATTATATATTTGATTACAATATTCACATAAATCACCATTTTGATTATAACTTTTACATTTAGGACATTGACCTTTTAAAAATCTATCAGGTAAAAAAATGTTTTTATTTAAATCATAAAATTGATAAATATCTTTTTTATATATTAAATTTTTAATTTTTAAATAATTTAATAATAATAAACAATAATAATAATTTATATTATTATGAGTAGTATAATAAAAATCATGTAATATATTAAATTTTTTAAATTGTACTTTATGTTCATTTAATATATTATTTATCATAATTTCTGGAGATAAATTTAATTCATTGGATTTAATTATAATAGAAGTTCCATGAGAATCATCTCCACATATAAAAAAAACATTATTACCTAATGATCTTTGATATTTTACTCATATATCAGCTTGTATATGCTCTAATATATGTCCTATATGAATAGGACCATTAGCATAAGGAAAAGCACAAGTAACTAAAATATTTTTCATAACAAAATAAAAAAATAAATAAAATCGGCGAGAGAGGATTTGAACCTCCGACCTACTAGTCCCAAACCAGTTGCGCTACCAAACTGCGCTACTCACCGATAAAATAGGTGGTTAATGGGATTTGAACCCATGACATCTAGAACCACAATCTAGAGCTCTACCAACTGAGCTATAACCACCAATTAATTAATTAATTATATATTATAATAATATAAAATAAAATAAAAAAAATAAATTAATATCTTTTCATCATATCAAAAAATTCACTATTAGTTTTTGTCATAGATAATTTTTTAATTAAAAATTCCATTGCATCAATTTCACTCATTGGTTGAATAATTCTTCTTAAAATTCAAATTTTTTGTAATTCATTTAAAGAAGTTAATAATTCTTCTTTACGTGTTCCAGATCTATTATAATCTATAGCCGGAAATACTCTTTTTTCTGCTATTTTTCTAGATAAATGTAATTCCATATTTCCAGTACCTTTAAATTCTTCATAAATTACTTCATCCATTTTAGAACCAGTATCAACCAAAGCAGTAGCTATTATAGTTAAACTTCCCCCTTCTTCAACATTTCTAGCAGCACCAAAAAATCTTTTAGGTCTATGTAAAGCATTTGAATCTATACCTCCTGTCAAAACTCTTCCAGAAGAAGGAACAATAGTATTATAAGCTCTTGCTAATCTTGTTATAGAATCTAATAATATAATAACATCTTTTTTATGTTCAACTAATCTTTTTGCTTTTTCAATTACCATTTCAGAAACTTGTATATGTCTTAAAGCAGGTTCATCAAAAGTTGAAGCAATTACTTCTCCTTTAACTAATCTATACATTTCAGTTACTTCTTCAGGTCTTTCATCAATTAATAAAACAATTAAAACACAATCAGGATAATTATAACTAATACTTTTTGCAATATTTTGTAATAAAATAGTTTTACCAGCTTTAGGTGGAGCAACAATTAAACCTCTTTGACCTCTTCCTATTGGTGAAGCTAAATCTAATACACGAGAAGTAATATCATCTTTAGAACCATTACCAGTTTCCATATATAAACGAGAATTAGTATGTAAAGGTGTTAAATTTTCAAATAAAATTTTATTTTTAATATTATCAGGTTTATCATAATTAACAGTATTAATTTTTAATAAAGCAAAATAACGTTCAGTTTCCTTAGGAGGACGTATCTTACCAGATATAGTATCTCCAGTTCTTAAATTAAATCTACGTATTTGACTTGGAGAAACATAAATATCATCAGTACCAGATAAATAAGAACTATCAGAAGATCTTAAAAAACCAAATCCATCTTGTAAAATTTCTAAAACACCATTACCAAAAATATCTTCTCCACCTATACAACGATTTTTTAATATAGAAAAAATAATATCTTGTTTACGCATTCTAGATAAATTTTCTAATCCATTTTTTTTACCAAGAATAACTAATTCAGGAACTGACATATTTTTTAATCGTGTAAGATTCATAATAAATAATAATAATTAATTACTAATTAGGAATAAAATAAAAAAATAATATAAATTATTTAAATATATAAATTTAAAAATTTTATTATTTCTTCTTTACTTAAAACACCTATTTTACTAGATAACAAAATACCTTTATTAAATAAAATAATTGTAGGAACATTTATAATATTATATTTCTTAATTATTAAATCAGATTTATTTACATTTAATTTAACAAACTTAATTTTATTAATATAATTTATATAAATATCTTTTAATAAAGATATTAATAATTTACATGGACCACAAAATTCAGATCAAAAAATAACTAAAATATATTTTTTATTTAAAATAACTTCATTATTAAATAAATTATCATTAATATCTATAATTTTTTTACACATAAAACCTCTATTTAAATAACAATAAAATATATTTTACTACATTTAATTAAAAACATAAATAATAAATATAATAATAATATTTAATTTTAAATAAAATTTATTAATAATAAATATTTAAAATAATAAAAATAAAATTTAAATATACTATTTTAATTATAATATTATAATAATAAAATTAATTTAATATATTAAAATAATAATATTAAATATTTAAATAAAATAAATAATAATAATAAATTATATATATATTAAAATATTATTATTAATATATATTATATTTGTATATATTTAAATATTTAAATAAAATTTAATAATATTAATTAAATAAAAAAAAATAATATATTAAAATTATACTTAATAATATAATAATATTATATTATAAAAAAAAATAATATTAAAAAATAAATAAAATGATAATATCAAGTAAATTTAATATAGGACAACAAATAAGACATAAATCATTAGGATTTTTAGGAGTAATAATAGATATAGATTTTAAATATAATTTAACAAAAAATAAAGAAAAACATATTAAAAAAAAAAGTAAAAAATCTTTATGATATCATATTATTATTGAAGATAATAATGGATATCCAATATATACATATTTAGAAGAAGATAAAATAATAATAGAATATAAAAAAAATCATCCAGATCAACCTTCTCTAGATAAACTTTCAAAAAAAATAAAAAAACAATTTAAAATTAAAAGAAATAAAAATTAATGACAATATTAGGAATTGGAATAGATATATTAAAAATAAAAAGAATAAAATATTTATATATAAATAATAAAAAAAAATTTATAAAAAAAATATTAACAAAAAAAGAAATAAAAGAATATAAAACAAAAAAATTTAAAATAAAATATTTAGCAAAAAAATTTACTTCTAAAGAAGCAGCATCAAAAGCGTTGGGTACAGGAATTAAAAAAGGTATAAATTTTAAAAATTTTGAAATTTACCATAATAAAAATGGAAAACCAAAAATAAAATTATTAAACAAAGCTTTATTAATGTTTAAAAAAAAAAATGCTAAAAATATAAATATTAGTATAACAGATGAAAAAAAATATACACAAGCTATAGTAATAATTAGTAATTAATATATATATATTTTAATAAAATATAAAAAAATGATAAAAATAAATTTAAAAGTAAAATATAGAAAAAAAATTGGATCAAATTATAATAAAAAAATTAGAAATAAAAATATAATACCTGGAATTATATATGGTAAAAAAAAAAAAAATATATTAATAAAAATAAATCATAACGATATATATAATAAAATAATGAAAAATCAAAATAACAAAAAAATTATATTTAATTTAAAATTAAAAAATAATATAATAAAATCAAAAATTAAAGATATACAAAAACACCCTTATAAAAATAAAATATTACATATAGATTTTATTTATTAATTTAATGAGTCGTACAGGATTTGAACCTGTGACCAATTGATTAAAAGTCAATTGCTCTACCACTGAGCTAACGACCCATATTACATTAATTAATAATATATTATAATTTATAATTTATAAAAAATAAAATATTAATTTAATTATTTTAATAATTAATTTATATATATATGATAAACATAATTAAAAAAAAAATAAATATTTTATCAAGAAAATATAAAAAATTTTTAATTGCATTTAGTGGTGGTATAGATTCAACTACATTATTACATAATTTAATAAAAAATAAAAATATAAAAAAAAAAAATATAAGAGCAATACATATAAATCATAATTTATATAAAAATTCAAAAAAATGAGAAAAAAAATGTATTTATATATGTAAAAAATGAAATATAAAATTAATTATAAAAAATATATTTATAAATAAAAAAAATAATATAGAAAATAAATGTAGAAATAAAAGATATAAAATTTTATTAAAAAATTTAATAAATAATGAAATTTTATTAACAGCACATCATAAAAATGATCAATGTGAAACAATATTATTATCAATAAAAAGAGGAAGTGGATTAGATGGTTTATCAGGAATTAAAAAAAAATATAAAATAAAAAAAAAAATTATCATTAGACCTTTATTAAATATTGAAAAAAAAATAATAATAAAATATGCAAAAAAAAATAATTTAATTTGAATTAACGATAAAAGTAATAAAAATATTAAATTTGATAGAAATTTTATTAGAATAAAAATATTACCTAAAATAATTAAAAGATGACCATTTTTTTTAAATTCTTTAATAAGAGTTTCAAAAATATGTTTAAAACAATCATTATTATTAGAATATTATATTAAAAAAAAATTTAAAAAAATATTATTTAAAAAAAAAAATATAAATATAAAATATTTAAATAAATGAAAAAAAGAAGAATGAATTTTAATATTAAGAAAATGAATTAAATTAAATAAAAAAAAAATGTTATCATATAAAAATATAAATATATTATTAAAAAATATAATTAAAAAAAAAAATGATAATTATTTTAAATTAATATTTAAAGAATTTATTATTTATAAATATAAAAATTTATTATTTTTAAAAAAAAAAAAAATAAATAAAAATTATACAATAATTTGAAAAAATATAAAAAAAAAAATAAAATTACCTAATAACATTGGTTATCTATATATAAAAAAAAATAAAAAAAATAAAATTAATGTAGTAAGGAAACCAAAAAAAAATGAAATAATATATATAAAATTTAATTATAAAGGATATATAAATTTATTAAATAAAAATATAAAAATTAAAAAAATATGACAAAAATATAAAATATATCCATGAAAAAGAAATAATATTCCAATAATTTTTTATAATAAAAAACCAATAATATGTCCAAATATATTTAAAACAAAATATTCTAAATCAAAAAATAATAATTATATAAATATAAAATTTAAAAAATAATTATTTATATTTAAAATACAAAAAATTAAATATATCATATTTATTAATATATTTAATATTATTATTCAATCTATCTTTAAATTCTATTAAATTTAATAATAACATTTTATTACTAATAATTAAAATATTAGGTATACCTATAAATTCAAAATCAGTTAACATTTTTCCTATATATAATTTTCTATCATCAAACAATACATTAATTTTATTAAATAATAAAAAATTATAAATTTTAAAAGATATATTATATACATTAATATTATTATACATATCTATAGGTATTAAACCTATTTTAAAATGAGATATAGATAAAGGTAAAACAATATTATTATTAATACTATATTTTTCTATAATACTAAAAACTAATCTAGTAATACCAATACCATAACAACCCATAAATATATTTTTATTTAAAATATTTTTATTTACAAAAATATTAGAATAATAATTCATTAATTTAAAAGTATGAGCTATTTCTATAGAACTATATTTATATAATTTTTTATTACTTATTTTTTTTTTAACAAAAAAAAAAATATTTTTACATATATCAAAAAAACCACTAACATTTATATTTTTAAAAAAATTTACATTGTAACAAACAACATTTTGAATATTAGATCCAAATATAAAATTTTTTCAATTTAATAAAGAATAATCAGCTATAATTTGATAAAAATAACCAAAAGGACATATAAAAAAACTATTTATATTAAATTTTTTATTTATATATTTTTTTTTTAAAATTTTTATATTAATAATAAAAGGAAAAATTTTATATAATTTATTTATATCTATTTTTTTTTTATAAGGAATTAAAATAAACATAAAATAATTATATTTTTTAGTATAAATTTTTATTAATATTGATTTAACAAAAAAATTAACATTTATAAAATCTTTTATATTTCTATTATATATTTTTTTAGAAATATTAAATAATTTTATTTTTTTTAAATTATTTTTATTTTTACTTTTTTTAAAATACAAATTATTATTATTAATAATATTTTTAATATATTTATAATAATAAATTTTATTATCTCCATAAGAAGAATTAATATGAAATTCATGAGATAATATTCCACCTATATTACCACATTTTGCTTCTTTATAAAAAAAATCTATACCTATATAATTAAATATATTTTGATACATTAATAAAACATTTTCATAAAAATTATTTAAACATTTTTTACAATTATGAAAAGAATATCCTTCTTTCATAATAAATTCAATAGATCTTAAAATATTATATCTAGGTCTTATTTCATCTCTAAATTTATTTTGTATTTGATAATAAAATTTGGGATAATAATTATTTTTTACCTCATTACATATTATATTAGTTATAATTTCTTCATTAGTAGGAGATAAAATAAATAATTTATTATATCTATTATATAATTTAAATAATTCTTTACCATATAAATTATATCTATTACTTTTTTTTAAAAAAGTAGAATTTTGTAATATAGGAATATATAATTCTATACCATTTAATTTATCCATATATTTTTTAATAATTTTATTAATATTATTTATTATTTTTAAACCATTTGGTAATCATATATATATTCCAGAAGATAATTTTCTTATTATACCCCCTTTAATCATTAAATTATATATTTTATTATCATCATAATTATTAAAAATATCTTTTTTAGTAAATAAATAATATTGTTTTATTTTCATATAATTAAATAAAATTTAAAATATATTATATTTTTTTTTTAAATTAACAATTTGACCTAAAAAACATCCACCTAAAAGATGTAAATGTAAATAATTAATTTCTTGACCAGAATCTTTATTACAATTAAAAACTATTCTATATCCACTTTTATGAATATTATTTTTTTTAGCTAACAAAGAAGATACTAATAACATTCTACCTAATATTAAAATATGATCTTTAATTATATAATTTAAATTTTTTATATATACATTAGGAATTATAATAATATGAACAGGACATTTAGGATTAATATCATTAAAAGCTGTAACATATTTATCTTTAAAAATTTTTTTTATTTTTATTTTATTATTAATAATTTTACTAAAAATATTTTCTTTCATTTTTTCCTTATAAAAATATATTTATTGATATATATATTTAATATTATATAATATAATCTATTATAATAATATTATAATATTATTAAATAAAGGTCTATAGCTCAGCGGTAGAGCACACCCCTGATAAGGGTGAGGTCAGTGGTTCAAATCCTCTTAGACCTATAATTAAAATAGGGATATAGTTTAATCTGGTAGAACGATGGTCTCCAAAATCATAAGTTAGGGTTCAAATCCTTATATCCCTGATAAAAAAAAATATTTATATTAAATTTTATGAATAAAAAAAAAATTTTTAAAGAAATTAATAAGTTTATAAAAAAAGAAATAAATTCAGTTTTAAATAAACATAATGGATCATTAAAATTATTAAATATAGATAAAAATAATAATATTTTATTAAAATTTGAAGGTAATTGTAATTTATGTAATTTTAAAGAAAATACATTCACAAATTTTATATTAAATAAATTAAAAATTAATTTTCCAGAAATTAATAATATAAATTATAAATAAAATTTTAATTATAAACGAGATACATAACATTTTAATTTTGTATTTATTTTAATTAAATCTCCATAATTTATAAATTTTGGAATTTTAATTTTTAAATTATTATTTAAAATGACTATTTTATTATTTTTATCTTTTTTATTTAATATATTTTTAACTTTAATATAAATATACTTTGGAATAATTATTTTTATTGGTTTATTATTTCAAAAAATAATATTATAAGTATTATTTATATATATAAAATCTATATACCTTAGTATTCTTTTTTTATTTAAAAAAATTTGATTATAATTATTTTTATTAATAAAAAATCAATTATCTTTTAATTTATAAATATAATTATAATTATCTATAAAAATATTAGCTTTTTTAATATTATTAAATAATTTAAAATTTTTATTAATTAATTTATTATTAATTAAATTTCTTAATTTAGTTTTTATAAAAGAATTTCCTTTTCCAGGTTTAATAAAACTTAAAAATTCTATTTTATAAGGTTTATTTAAATAAATTATATTATTTCCTAAAAAAAAAACATTTTTAATATTTATCATATAATATTATAATTAAAATTCAATATAAAAAAATAAAATTAAGTAATATTAAAAAAAATATTTAAATATATAATAAAATAATTTTAATAAAAATTCATTAAAAATATAATATAATTAAAATATTAATAAAATTTTTATTAATATTATAAAATAATATATAAATTAGTTATATTAAATAAAATAAATTTAAAATATACTAAATAATAAAATTTATATAATATAAATATTTTAATTAATATATTATTATACATTTATTTAAAATATTAATATAACTTCATAAATATAACAAAATAACAAATTAAAACATGTTTAAAAAATATAATTTATTTAATAAAGAAAAAAAAATATATAATTATTGAAAAAATAATAATTTTTTTAATCCTAATACAAATAATAAAAAAAATAATAATTTTTCTATAATTATGCCTCCTCCTAATATTACTGGTAATTTACATATAGGACATGCTTTTCAACAAACTATTATTGATATAATAGTAAGATACAATAAAATGAAAGGTAAAAATATTTTATGAATAATGGGAACAGACCATGCAGGTATATCAACACAAATTTTGGTAGAAAATTATCTTAAAAAAAAAAAAATAAAATTATCAAAAAAAAAAATAATAAAAGAATTATGAAAATGAAAAAAAAAATATGAAAATAAAATTAATAAACAAACAAAATTAATAGGAAGTTCTATATATTGAAAAAAAACATTTTTTTCTTTAGATAAAAAATTTAAATATGCTGTAAAAAAAGCTTTTATAAAATTATATAATAAAAATTTAATATATAAAAAAAAAAAAATAATTAATTGAGATAAAAATATAAAATGTTCATTATCTAATTTAGAAATTAATACTAAATTTAAAAAAGTAAAAAATTATTTTATAAAACTTAAAATATTTAAAAAAAATAAATATATAATAATATCTACTACTAAACCAGAAAAAATATTATCTATAACTGCATTAATAATTAATAATAATAATAAATTTTTAATAAATCCAATAACAAAAAAATTAATTAAAATAATAAAAAAAAAAAATATCAAAAATAAAAAATATATAAAAATAATTCCAAATTATTATAATAAAGATTTTAAATTTGCTAAAAAAAATAAATTAAAATTAATAAATGTATTTAATAAAAATGGAAACATTAATAATAATATAAAAATATATAATTATAAAAATAATAAAAAAAAATATTTAAAATTTAAGAATTTAAATTGAATTAAAAATAAAAATTATTTAATAGCAAGAAAAAAAATAATTAATTTTTTAAAAAAAAAAAAATTAATAAAAAAAATAAAATATAAATATATAAAAATTAAATATAGTAATAAAACAAACTCTATTGTTTTACCAATATTAACTAATCAATGATATTTAAAAATTTCTAAAATATCAAAAAAAATAATAAAAAATATAAAAAAAAAAAAAATATTAATATTTCCAAAAAAATATGAAAAATTATTTTTCTACTGAATAAAAAATATAAAAGATTGATGTATATCAAGACAAATATATTGAGGACATAAAATACCTATTTGATATGATAATAATGGAAATAAATATGTAGGATATAATATAAAATATATAAAAAAAAAATATCCACATTTAAAAAATAAAAAATTAAAACAAGATAAGAATATTTTAGATACATGATTTTCATCTTCATTATGAAGTTTTACATCATTAGGATGACCTAAAAAAAAAAATAAATTAAAAAAATTTCATCCTTTAAATTTAATAGTAAGTGGTTTTGATATAATTTATTTTTGAATTTGTCGTATGATAATAATGACATTACTTTTAATTAAAAAAAAAAAAAAAATACAATTACCATTTAAAAAAATATTAATAACTGGGTTAATAAGAGATGAAAATGGTAAAAAAATGTCTAAATCTTTAGGAAATGTAATAGAAATATCAGATTTAATAAAAGGAATAACTTTAAAAAAATTATTAAAAAAAAGAATTAAGAATTTAATTAATAATAATAAAATAAATAAAATAATAAAAAATACAAAAAAATTTTTTCCTAAAGGAATTAAACCAAATAAAATTGATACAATAAGATTTTATTTAACATCTATATATAATTCAACATTAAAAATTAATTTTAATAGAAATGAACTAATTTTTGCATATAATTATTGTAATAAATTATGAAATGTTTGTATATACATTTTTGATATATTAAAAATAAATAAAAAAAAAATATATAATAAAATTAATATTAATAAATTAATATTAATAGAAAAAATAATTTTATATAAATTTAATAATTTAATATTAAAATTTAATAAAAATATAAAATTATTTAAATTTAATTTATTATGTAAAAATATTTTTAATTTTTTAAAAAATTATTTTTGTGATTGATATATAGAATCAATAAAATTAATAAAAATAAATAAAAATAATAAATTATTTTTAATTTATATAATTAAAAATTTTCTAAAAATATCACATATAATAATACCATTTATTACAGAATATATATGAAAAAAAAATTATAAAAATTCAATCTTAAAAGAAAAATTTCCTAGTATAAAATTTAAATTAAATAATTTAAAAAAAAATAAAAAAATATTTATTTTATTAAAAAAAATTATATTAACTATAAGAAATTTAATAAAAATAAATAACAATAAATTAATAAAAAAATTATTCATATTAAATTTAAATTTAGAACAAAAAAAAAATATACTAAAAAATAAATATTTATTTAAAATTACAAAAATAAATAATATACTTTTTTTTAAAAAAAAAAATTTTTTAAATACATATAAAAATAATAAAATATTTTTTATTAAAAAAAATATTTACATATCTATAAGCGAGTAACGGGATTCGAACCCGTATCTTCAGCTTGGAAGGCTAAAATAATAACCATTATAAAATACTCGCAAAAAAAAAATAAAATGGTGGGAGAAGGATTTGAACCTTCGAAGTTATAAATAACAACAGATTTACAGTCTGTCTCCTTTAACCACTCGGAAATCCCACCTTATAATGCCGGTTACCGGAATCGAACTGGTGACCTACTGATTACAAGTCAGTTGCTCTACCTACTAAGCTAAACCGGCAAAAATGGAGTTAAGCGGAATTGAACCGCTAACCTTCTACTTGCAAAACAGATGCTCTACCATTTGAGCTATAACCCCAAATAATTTAAAATTATTATTTTAAATAAATATATTAAATATAAATATATCATATATTTTATATATTATATATTATTTTTTTTTAAAATATTACAAATAAAATAATATATAAAAAATTAAAATAATTTAGATACTTAAAATAATAATTTTAATATTTTATAAAAAAAAAATAAAATATATTAAAATATATTAGTTATTTTTTTTTTAATTTTTAATAATATAATAAAAATTTAAAAAAAAATATTAATTAATAAATATATTATTTAAATTAATTTATTTTTTTTTATATATATTAAGATAGATATTATTGAAGCAGGAGTAATTCCTGAAATATTATATATATCACTTAAATAAATAAATTTATGTTTATATTTATTTAATTTCTGTTTTATTTCATTAGAAATATTAGGTATTAAATTAAAATTTATATTTTTAGATAAAATTATATTTTTATAAAAATTTAATTTTAATATTTCTATTTTCTGTTTATTTATATATCCATTATATTTTATAAGTATTTTAGTTTCTTTTAAAAATTTTTTTTTTATTTTATTAATATCAAATTCTTTTATTATTTTATTTAAAGATAATGAATAATTACATATTAAAGATTTTATACTTATTTTTTTATTTAAATATTTATTTAAAAAATATTTTTTCATAATATTTTTATGCTTTTTTTTTATAAACACAAATTTATTTTTTAAATATTTATAATTATTATTAATAATATTAATTTTTTTTAAAAAATATTTTCATTTATTTTCATTAATTAATTTTAATTTATATGCATATGGAGTTAATCTATAATCAGCATTATCTTCTCTTAAAAATAATCTATATTCAGATCTTGAAGTAAACATTCTATATGGTTCATCAATTCCTTTATAACATAAATCATCTATTAATACCCCTATATATGAATTTAATCTATTAAATATAAAATTAGATTTATTATTTATTTTTAATCCTGCATTTATACCAGCAACTAATCCTTGAGCTGCAGCTTCTTCATATCCAGTAGTACCATTTATTTGTCCTGCAAAAAATAAATTATTTATTATTTTACTTTCTAAATTTAAATTTAATTTTTTTGGATTAAAATACATATATTCAACAGCATATCCTGGTTTAATAATTTTTGAGTTTTCTAAACCTTTAATAGTTCTAATAAATTTAATTTGTATATTAATAGGTAAACTAGTAGATATCCCATTAGGATATATAATTTTACTAAATAATCCTTCTTTTTCTAAAAATATATTATGACTATTTTTATTAGGAAAATTAACTATTTTATCTTCTATTGAAGGACAATATCTAGGACCTATACCAATTATATTACCATTATATAAAGGACTATATTTTAAATTATCTTTAATTATATTATGAGTTTTTTTATTAGTATTTGTTATATAACATTTTATTTGAGGTAAATAATTATATTTTTTTAAATTGCTAAAAAAAGAAAAATAACCATTTTTATTACCTTTTTGTTTTTCTAAAACTTTATAATTTATAGAATCTTTTAATATTCTTGGTGGAGTACCTGTTTTTAAATAACCAAATTTAAAAGGATATTTTTGTAAAAAATTTGCTAATTTATAAGAAGAATGATCGTTAATTCTTCCTCCAATTTTAATTTTATTTCCTATAAAAATCTTAGAATTTAAAAAAGTACCAGTAGTTAATATAACAATTTTACTATATATTTTTTTATTTAATAATGTTACAACACCATTAATATAATTATTTTTATTAATAATTAAATTTATAACTTCATCTTGATAAATTGTTATATTTTTAATTTTTTTTATTATACGTAAAGAATTATATTTATATAAATTTTTATCTATTTGTACTCTAGTTGATCTAACAGCTTCACCTTTACTTAAATTTAAAATTTTATATTGTATACAAGATAAATCCGCTAATTTAGCTATTAATCCACCAAATGCATCAATTTCCTTTACTAAATGACTTTTTCCTAAACCTCCGATAGAAGGATTACATGACATTTTTCCTATATTATTAATATTATAAGTAATTAATAAAACTTTTTTAACCATTTTAGAAGAAATATAACTTGCTTCTATACCAGCATGTCCTCCACCAACTATAATTATATCAAAAAACATATAAACCTTTTAATAAATAAAGAAAATTTAACTTATTATATTACATAATCATTTTTTTTTAAATAGAATTTATATTTTTTTTTAATAATTTAATATATTGATTTTCAATGAAAAATATATTACAATTTAAAAATTATAAACTTTTAATATTAAAGAAAAAATTAAATATATAATAAATAAAATTTGTAAAGAAAAAATTTTTATAATTGATAGTAATATATATATATATAAATCTTTTTATATAATAAATTATAAAAAAAAAATAATAAATTTTAAAAAATCATTTAAAATCTTTT
>CP144770.1:0-5569 GCA_036689235.1 Candidatus Stammera capleta
ATATATATATATTTTATATTACTTTTTTTTTTAAATTATTTTCTAAAAAATATAATAAATAAAAAATAAAATAATAAAATAATTAAAAAAAATTTAATAAAATAATTAATAATTTATAAATAAAAATTTATTATAAAAATATTTGTATATATAAAATTTAATAAAATTATAAATTATAAAAAAAATAAAAATAAAAATATGAATAATAAAAAAAATAAAAATAAAAATATTGGATATGCAAATAATTTTTTAACTAGTATATTAATACCATATTCAAATATATCTAAATATTATTTTGAAAGAACTAATAAAAATAGTTCTTTAAAAATTATTTCTGATCCAAATTATGGATTACCATACGGTAAAATACCAAGAATATTAATGATATGATTATGTACTGAAGTTATATTAAAAAAATCTCCAAAAATATATTTAGGAAAAACTCAAAATGAATTTTTTAAAAAATTAGGTTTTATACCTACTAGCGGAAAAAATGGTTCAATAAATAGAATAAAAAATCAGGTTATAAGATTATTTAATTCTAAAATATCAATTATATATAAAAAAAAAAATTTGTATAAATTTAAAAATTTAAATATTATAAATAATGCTATTTTATTTTGAAAAAAAAGTAATACATTTTGAAAAAATAATATTTTATTATCTAAACAATTTTATGAAAATATAAAAAATAATTCTATAAAAATAAATTTAAAAATAATAAAAAATACAAGATCATCACTTACTTTAGATATATATATTTGATTAATATGAAAAATTAAAATATTAAAAACAAAAAAATCTATTACAATATCTTGAAGAAAAATTGAAATACAATTTAGTTTTAGTAATAAAAATTCTAATAAAAAATTATATAATTTTAAAACAAAATTTATAAAAGAATTAAAATATTTTTTTTCATATTACCCAAAAATTAATATAACTTTTTTAAAAAAAGGATTAATAATTAAAAAAAAATAAAAATAAATTATTATATAATAATAACATATTAATTATATACTAATATCACATTTCCAATTAAAATTAAAGTTAAATTAATAAATCAAATCCAATTCAAAAACAAAACCAAAACCAAAAATAAAAGAAAAAAAATAAAAATAAATTATTATATACATTATAATAAAAACCAAATTTATAAAATATAAATAAAGTTAACTTTTATTTTTTTTTTATGATATAATTATTTTAATTTTTAAATATTTAAATTTTTATGTTTTAATACTTACTTTATTAAACAATTTATATAGGATTTTTATGAAAAAAAGTATATATTTAATTTTAATGAGTATTTTATTTATAAATACAGCTATAGCTTCTGGAGATACACGTAATATAAAAGAACCTATAATTCCTTCAAGTTGTATAGTTTTAAAAGCTAATAATAAAAATAATACTAATGAAATTCAAAAATCAATAGATACTTGTGCTAAACAAAATAAATTAGTTGAATTAAAATCTGATAATAAAAATTTTCATTTCTATTCAGGTCCAATAAATATACCTTCTAATGGTGGATTATTAATTAATAAAGGAACTATATTATCTGCTATACCCGATCCTAAATTATATGACAATGGAAATAACAAATGTGGTAAATTAGACAATTCAGGTAAATCATGTAAACCTTTTATAATTATAAATAATTCTGAAAATAATGGAATATATGGTGAAGGAATTATTGATGGTCAAGGTAATTCAATAATGAAAGGTAGTAATAAAACATGGTGGAATTTAGCTAGTGAAGCTCAAAAAAAAAATCAGTCACAAAATGTTCCAAGATTAATAATAATAAAAAATTCAAAAAATTTTACTCTTTATAAAATATCATTAAAAAATTCACCTAACTTTCATGTTTCAACAAATAATGTTAATGGACTTACAGTATGGAATATAAATATAAATACTCCTGCTGATGCCCGTAATACTGATGGAATAGATCCAGGTTCATCAACTAATGTAACTATAGCCCATTCATATATTAGTACTGGAGATGATAATGTAGCTATAAAAGCTTCTAATGGACCTACATCATATGTATCAATATTAAATAATAATTTTGGTAAAGGACATGGAATGTCAATAGGTAGCGAAACATTAGGTAAAGTAAATAATATTTTAGTAGATGGTTTGTCAATGAATGGAACAACTAGCGGTTTACGTATTAAAAGTGATATATCAAAAGGTGGTTTAGTAAATCTAATTACATATAAAAATATATGTATAAAAGATGTAAAAAATCCTATATATATAGATATGTTTTATAATAAAAGTGCTAAAGGAAATAAAATACCTGAATTTAAAAATATAAATTTTGATTCAGTAAAAATATTAACACCAGGTAATTTTATTTTTAATGGTATAAAAGGAAATAATATTGAAGTTATATTTTCTAATGTAAGTATAAAAAAAGGCTCTACAATAGTAATGAATAATGTTACTTCTAAAGGTAAATTAGAAGAAAATGCTACTGGAAATATTTGTCCTACAAGAAAATAAAATAATAAAATAAATAAACAAATTCTTTAAAGAAAAAGATTAAATAAAGTAAGTAAATACCTTAAATCTTTTAAGATTTAAGGTATTTTAAAAAAAATTAAAGATATTTTATTGAAGTTTGTCTTATTCCATTTTTACAAAAAATAATAGAATCTATTTTATATATTTTTTTTTTATTTATTAAATTATTTTTATATAAATAATATTTTTTAGGTGTTACTCATCAACTTATTTTTCTTCTTTGAAAAAAACATAACATATATCCAATATTACTAATATTATTTATTTCACTTAATAATATAGAAATATTTTTATTTAAAATACAATTAATAAATTGTAATGTTTTATTACTAAATTTAAATTTTTTTATATATAAAGAAATTAATAAAAAAATTTTATTTTTATAAAAAATTTTAAATAAATTAAATATTTTAAATAAAATAATATTATTTGGAAAACCTAAAATATTTGGATAATTAATAAAAATTATTTTATCTAATTTATTTAATTTATTTAAATTATAAAAAAATTTTTTATAAAAACTATATCATTTGTAAATATTAGAACACTGATAATTAATATTTATAAAAACTTTAATTTTTAAAATATTTTTTATATAATTATATATATTATTAATATAATTTATATAATATAAAATATTAATTTTTTTAAAATTATAAAATTTAAAATTTAAAGTTAAATTAATATTATTTTTAAAACATATTTTAATTAAATTTAAAAAAAAAATATTATTTATATCTTCATTATATTTTAATAATATTTTTATATTATTTATATATTTTATATAATTTATAATTTTTTTAAATTTTATTTTTTTATATAAATTATAAATATTTATACCTCTTATAACAGGTAAAATATTTTTTTTTTTTAATATTTTCTTCATACATATATTTTATTATAATTAAATATTAAATAATAATATTATTAATAATAAAATAAATATGATAAAAAAAAATTTTTCAAAATGTTGAATAAAAAATAAAAATATAAATAAAAATAAAATATACAAAATATTTAAAAATATTTATATAAAAAAAAAATATAATTTTATAAAAAATGAAATAATTTATTTAATAGGAAAAGAAAAAATAAAATTTAAAAATAGAATTAAAGATTCCAAACTTATATTTTTAACAAATAAAAACTTAAAAAATGAAGAATTTATAATTAAAAATATAAAAAATAAAATATTTATTTTTTCCAAAAATAAAAATGGATTTTTATATTCTATATATCATTTATTAGAAATTATAAAATTAAAAAAAATAAATAAAAAAAATATTTACATATATGAAAAACCCAATATAAAATTAAGAATTATACAACATCTAGATAATTTAGATGGATCAATAGATAAAGGATATTCTGGAAATTCAATTTTCTTTTTTAAAAATAATATTAATTATAATTTTAATAGAATAATATATTATTGTAGACTATTATGTAGTATTAAAATAAATAATATATGTATTAACAATTTTGATGTAAATATACCATCAACTTTTTTAATAACAAAAAATTGATTAATTCAATTATATGAAATATATAAAATATTATATAAATATAATATTAAAATGTTTATATCAGTTAATTATCAAAGTCCTTTGATATTAGGTAAATTAAATACATTTGATCCATTAAATAAAAAAGTTATAAAATGATGAGAAAATAAAATAGAAGAAATATATTCATACATACCTAAACTTGGAGGAATATTAATAAAAACAGATTCAAAATATAATAAAGGACCTTTATATTATAAAAGAAATCACATAGAAGGATGTAAAAATATAGCAAAAAATTTAAAATATTTTAAAGGAATTTTAATATGAAAATGTGATATATATAAAAAACAAAATTGAAGAAATAAGAATAAAGATAAAATATTAAATAATTATAAATATTTTAGTAAATTAAATAATAAATTACCAAATAATTTAATTTTACAAATTAATAATCCTATAGGATATCAAATAAGAGAACCAGTATCTCCTTTATTAGGAAGTATGAATAATACATCTCAAATATTAGAATTACAGATGAATCAAGAATTTACTGGACAACAAATAGATTTATGTTGATTACCACCTCAATGAAAAAATATACTTAATTTTGATACACATTATTATAAAAATAAAAAATCTAAAATAAAAAAAATAATTTCAGGAAAATTACATAAAAATAATAAATACTATGGAATATCAGTAATTTCTAATATAGGAAATAATTATTATTGAACTAAAAATTATTTATCACAATGTAATATATTTAGTTATGGAAAAATATTATGAAATTTAAATATTAATTTAAATAATTTATTAAAAGATTGAATTAAATTATCATTAAGTAACAATAATAAAATAATAAAAAAAATAAGAAAAATAATTTTTAATAGCTGAAAAAATTATGAAAGATACACTACACCATTAGGATTAGGAGGTATGGTAGATCCAAAATCAAATTATAAATGTAATATAGATGGATACGAATATATAAATTCAGGTATATATCATAATTCAAATAGATATAGTATAGGATATAATAGAACTTTAAGTGGATCAAAATTTACAAAACAATATTTAAATAAAAATTTTATAAAATTTAATAATATAAATAAATGCCCAGAAGATTTAATATTATTTTTTCATAATTTATCATATAGTCATTTTTTAAAAAAATATAAATGTTCAATAATACAATATATATATAATTCTCATTTTAAAGGTGTTAAAAATATATATAAATGAATAAAATTATGAAAAAAAACAAAATTTTATATAAATAAAAATATATTTAAAAATGTTAAAAAAAAACTAAAGAAACAATTTAAAAATTCTATTGAATGAAGAGATAAAATAAATACATATTTTTATAGAAAATCAGGTATAAAAGATAAATTTAATAGAAAAATATATGAATAAATTTATATTATATTTTTTTTATAAAATAAAATTATAAATTTATTAAAATATATTTATAATATAATATATATATATATTAATTTAATAAATTAATTATAATAATATAT